>JBBQBR010000018.1:0-12364 GCA_038317875.1 Lysobacterales bacterium | reverse complement strand
ATTTGAATCCGCGCATCCGACCTGACAACCGCATGGCACCCGGTACTAAGGTAAAAATGCCGCAGGCGGCGATGTCGGCCTATCGCGGCCATTGCGATAACGCGGAGTTTATGGCGCGCATTTCCAGCTTACATGATGCACGCTTACCCACCGGCGCGGTCTATGTACCCTATGTGGTACGTGCCGGCGACACACTTGCGGCGATTGCTAAGCGCACCACCTGCAGCAATGTCGCGGCAATCGCAAATTTGAATGCGATTGCGGCGCCGCAATTTGCGTTAAAGCTTGGGCAGCGTATTAAAGTGCCATCGTGCAGTTGAGTAAAAAAACTTCGCGTTAGCGAAAGCGGGCAGCGCAACCCGCGTATCTGGGCCTATCATCGCAAACCGCAATCTTAGGATCTGACCATGCGTAAGCGCTCAAGTAAGTTATTACTCACATCACTAATCCTCGGCGGCGTACTTGCCGCTTGTTCCAAAGCGCCACCGCCGCCTGTAGTAGAGGCACCGAAGCCTGCTTATCCGGGGGCTGGCACGGTGATGCAAGATCAGTTCAAAGTTTTAGACGATGCGAAAAAAGTTGAGCAGCAAAGCCTTGATGCCGAAGCCAAGCGCCGCGAAGAATTTGATAAGTAGGTGCCAATCACGCGTGAATGGCATCTTTATCCATAAAACCGAGTAAACAGAATAATAGTCGTGAAAAATAGGCCAATTTATTGACGGCAAGAGTGCTTTGCAAATATCGTTGCCCATTCTTCAAGGCAAGGTCCAGACAATGCGGTTTGTTTTAGCGCTTGGCGCATATTTTATTTGTTCAATCGCGCAAGCGAGTGCATTAATCCCGTTATCAGATTTTGCCAAGCCAGCCGAAATCAAAGCAATTGAACTTTCGCCCGATGGTAAAACGCTCGCATTATTAAGCTCGAACGGTGACTACGGCACTGTACTTGCATTTGTTGACACGGACACCTTAAAGGCGACAGCCGGTTTTTCTGATAACGGTGGGCGCGTTCCTGGTCAAGTTCATTGGGCAAATAGCGATCGCGTTATCTTAAGTTTGGTGCTCAAGGACGGTGGTCTCGCCAAACCTGCATTGACGGGTGAGCTTTTGGGTGTGAATCGCGATGGCAAAAAATTAAATCCGCTATTTGGCAGGCTCGGCGAACAACAGGTGGGCAGCCACCAAAAAACTCGAGCTTCTGATCGCGGCTATGCCTTTGTCGCCGACCCGCTGGTAGCCGATAAAAAGTTTGCGTTTATTACCGTGAATGCCTTCGCAACTGATGGATCATTCACCGAGCTGCATCGAATGAACGAGGTTACCGGCGCGCATTTGCGTGTCGCGCAGGCGCCGATTCGTAATGGTGCATTTCTAATTGATCATGATGCGGTGCCTCGTTTTGCCTATGGCGAAAGTATTGACGGCGCGCTTAAGGTATTTCGTCGCGATGATGACGAGTGGCAGAAGGTTCACGACGAAGCAAAAACGGGTGATCGTTTGACGCCAATAAGTTTTGCGCGTGATAACCAGAGCTTCTATGCCTACCTAAGTGCGCAGAAAGGCCCGACAAGTTTAGTGCGCGTGGATACTAAAACGATGCGTCGCACCGTCGTTTTTGCGCCGAAATCGGTATCACCGGTGCAAGTATTTAATACCGCAGATGGCAAAGATATCTATGCATTGCTTACCCAAGACGGCGCGTCAAAGGTTCACATCGTCGATGAGCGTGCGCCGGAGACGCGTGCTTGGCGCGCTTTTTCGATGAGTTTCCCTGATCGCCTTGTGGAACCTGCGGGCTACAGCCTAGATGGTCAAAAGGCGCTTTTTAAAGTGAGCGCTAGCAACAACAGCGGTGAGTACTATCTTTTTAATGTCGCGAAAAACAGCGCTAAATTTCTATTCCCGACGGATAGTTGGATGGAACCTGAGCGCATGGCGAAAACTATCCCGTTTGAACTTTCCGCACGGGACGGTCTGGTGCTGCATGGCTATTTGACTTTACCGATTGGCGTAACGCAAAAAAATCTGCCGCTAGTGGTGATGCCGCATGGTGGGCCACATGGCATACGTGACGATGATCGTTACGATGATTGGGCACAAGTACTTGCCAGCCGTGGCTATGCGGTATTGAAAGTGAACTTTCGTGGCTCGGGTGGCTATGGCACGGAATTCCAAATTGCTGGCTACCGAGAATGGGGCCGAAAAATGCAGGATGACGTAACTGACGCCACTAAATGGGCAATTAAAGAAGGTTACGCGGATGCCAAGCGTATTGCGATCACGGGCGCGAGCTACGGAGGGTACAGCGCCCTAATGGGCGCTGCGCGCGAGCCGGAGCTTTACCGCGCAGTGATTAGCTACGTCGGCGTGAGTGACCTTGAACTGATGTACACGCGCGGCGATATTGAAGATTCACTCTACGGCAAAAATTACTTAAAGCGGGTTTTAAGCGAGGATCAAGCCGAACTCAAAGCGCGTTCACCGGTCAATTTGGCCGAACAGTTTCAAGCGCCGGTGCTGATTATTCACGGCGGTCAAGATAAGCGGGTTCCAGTACAGCACGGTCGCGCAATGCGCGATGCGCTGAAAGGCGCGGGAAAGACGGTGGAGTATTTTGAAGTTGCCGACGAAATGCACGGCTTTTATAAGCAAAAAAATATCGTCGAGGCCTATACGCGCATGCTGGCATTTTTGGATAAATATTTAGCGGTTCCGGTCTCAGTGGCAAACCCTTAACGGCGGCAAAGCAGTCGCCACCGCCAGAACTAAACCAATTTGGAACGGCTTATCCAAGCTTAGCGGCGTTCACAAGATGTATATATCTTTCTATCGCGATAGAAAGATATATTAGCGTGGCTTGCGCAAATCGTTGCGCATCAAGCTGTTAACGAAACTAACCGGAGCCTCTTCATGAATGCAGTTGTCAAAGAATTTATCGCCCACGATTACAAAGTCGCCGACATGAAGCTCGCCGATTGGGGCCGCAAAGAAATCGAAATCGCTGAGCACGAAATGCCAGGCCTGATGTCGATCCGCAAAAAGTATGCCGCGCTGCAGCCCCTTAAAGACGTGCGCATCACCGGATCGTTGCACATGACGATCCAAACAGCCGTGTTGATCGAAACGTTGAAAGACTTAGGCGCGAACGTACGCTGGGCTTCTTGCAATATTTTCTCCACGCAAGATCACGCCGCCGCCGCAATTGCCGCTACCGGCACGCCAGTATTTGCTTGGAAGGGTGAAACGCTTGAGCAATATTGGGACTGCACACTCGACGCATTGAGCTTCCCAGCGGGTAAGGCACCTCAATTAGTGGTTGATGATGGCGGCGATGTGACCTTGTTGCTGCACAAAGGCTTTGAGATGGAGCATGGTGACAAGTGGTGCGAATCAGCGTCGAGCAGCCATGAAGAACAAGTCATTAAAAACCTGCTGATTCGTCTGCGTAAAGAGCGTCCAGGCTACTTCACCGCCGCTTTGAAAGAATGGAAAGGCGTGTCGGAAGAAACCACCACGGGCGTGCATCGTTTGCAACAGATGTTGGACGCGGGCAAATTGTTGGTGCCAGCGATCAACGTCAATGATTCCGTTACCAAGTCCAAGTTCGATAACCTATACGGCTGCCGCGAAAGCTTAGCCGATGGGCTCAAGCGCGCGATGGACGTGATGTTGGCTGGTAAAGTAGCCGTGGTTTGCGGCTATGGCGACGTCGGCAAAGGCTGCGCTTTCAGCTTGAAAGGCTATGGCTCGCGCGTGATCGTGACGGAAATTGACCCTATCAATGCGCTGCAAGCCGCGATGGAAGGCTTCGAAGTTAAGACAGTCGAAGACACGCTTGGTATCGGTGATATCTATGTCACCACGACCGGCAACGTTGACGTGATTACCGTCGAGCACATGGTGAACATGAAAGACCAAGCGATCGTGTGCAACATCGGCCATTTTGACAATGAAATCCAAGTGGACGCGTTGCGTGCGCTGCCTGGCTTAAACATCATCAACATCAAGCCGCAGGTTGACAAATACGTGATGCCAGACGGCAAAGCAATGTTCTTGCTCGCCGAAGGCCGCTTGGTGAATTTGGGCTGCGCAACTGGCCACCCGAGCTTTGTTATGTCGAACTCATTTAGTAATCAAACGCTGGCGCAAATTGATCTGTGGTTGAACAAAGACAAGTACGCGGTCAATTTGTATCGCTTGCCGAAGAAACTGGACGAAGAAGTCGCAGCACTGCACTTGGAAAAAATCGGCGTCAAGCTGACCAAGTTGACGACCAAGCAGGCCGAGTATTTGAATGTGTCGAAAGAAGGTCCGTTCAAGCCTGAGCACTATCGTTATTAAGTTATTGCGATAGCAATAGCCACATGCAATAAAAAAAGGCGCTTCGGCGCCTTTTTTATTGCACTTGCGACGTTGCCAGGTCGATTCAAACTAACTCACGTATTGCTCAGCCAACTTATTCAAATGCGCACGCTCGGCTGGGCGCAAATACGGTGCCAGTAGCATCATCACCAAATACGCACCACGCCCAAGATCGGCCTGATCTGTTTTAGCGGTGCTGATAGCGGGGCGTATATGCTGAAAGTTGAGCCAGAACGTTGCCGCCAACAAAATATGCTGGCCTACGGCCTCGATTTCATTCGGTGAAGCCGCCATTACACCCGTTTCAACCAAGCCTTTGCAAACGCCAACGATGCTTTCGTGGCCGCGTTTGAGGATCCGGCTGAAGTGCATCTTGAGCTTGCGATTGCGGCTCAATAAGTCGACCAAATCCCGATAAACAAAGCGATAGTCCCAAATGCACTCAAAAATAAGGTGCATTTGCAGCCACAAATCTTCCAAATTCGCCGGCCGTGTTTCGGGCGCGGTTAGCGCTTTGTCCATGCGTAATTCGAAGGCCGTGAAAAGATGTTCGACGATGTCGTCTTTGTTACGAAAGTGGTAGTACAAATTGCCGGGGCTTATTTCGAGCTCGTCGGCAATATGATTTGTCGTAACGTTTGGTTCGCCTTGGGCGTTAAACATCTCCAAACTAATCGTCAGGATTCGATCACGCGTTTTAGTTGGCGCAGCAGCTGCCATTTAAGCCCTCCCAGGCCGGTACGAATTTACGCAAATTGATGCAAAAAATTAGCTCAAGGCGAAAAGCTTTTACCCGAGCTTTAGACTTTACCACCAAGACGTTTAACTAACTTGATGTAGTCCTCCATTGCTTTTTCGTTGCCGGTGCCTTTTAGTTTTTCCCAGGCTTCATATTTGGCAACGCCCTTAAAGTCAAAAAAGCCTGGTTTTGCGCCGGCCACATCGCCCTCGCTGCCCTGCTTGTAAAGCCCATACAGCCGCAAGAGCATGTCGTTCTCTGGCTTTTCCGGCAAAGATTTTACCGCTTCTGCGGCGGTTTTGAATTGAGCTTCAAGCTCTGACATGGGTGACTCCTTTTGATAAATCGAACCATCGCAATATTGCCTAGACCACAAAGCGCAGGACAACCGTAGCACTAGGCCCTACTTATTAACATGCGCCTCTAAAGATGGTCAAACATGTTTTTAGAAAAATCCTTGTTTGCCACGCCTATTTGCCCCCCAGTACGCTTCGCGCGCAATCGCAAAGCGCATTTTGGCAAAAAACTTTTCACGTAAGCGCACATAAGTACTTGGCGCGAACCGCTAGTACAGCTATCGTTAGGGCGAAAGCTCTAAGCGTGGCCTGGTTGCCTAGGCAAACACAATTATCGGATGCTTTCACCGCGTTTAGCTTTTACGTCATCCAAATTTGGGGAATGTTTTCAATGAGTGATCTTACACAGAGCGATCTAAACATTAACTGTTTAGCAAGGGGCTATCGTTTATGAGCTACTTCGTTACCGGTGCAACCGGCTTTATCGGGCGATTCCTTGTAGAGAAGCTACTCGCGCGGCGCGGCACGATCTATGTTTTGGCGCGCAAAGCCTCAAAAGCCAAAATTGAGGAGCTTAAAGAGCGATTTCCTGAGCACGCTGCGCGCATTGTGCCGGTTTGGGGTGATTTGACTAAAGCCAAATTGGGCATTAGTGCCGAGCAAATGGCGGAACTGAAGGGCAAAATCAAGCATTTGTTCCACTTGGCCGCGATTTACGATCTTTCTGCTGACGCCGCGAGCCAAGAAGCCGCCAATATTGATGGCACGCGCAACACCGTAGAATTCGCTGATGCAATTAAGGCCGGTATTTTTCATCACACTTCATCCATTGCGGCAGCAGGTCTTTACTCGGGCATGTTTCGCGAAGACATGTTTGAAGAAGCAGAAAATCTAGATCACCCGTATTTTCGTACTAAGCACGATTCCGAAGGCATTGTGCGCAAAGAATGCACACGTCCGTTTCGTATTTACCGCCCGGCGATGGTGGTCGGTCATTCAAAGACCGGCGAAATCGACAAAATCGACGGACCGTATTATTTTTTCACATTGCTAAAAAGAATGCGGCAAATTCTACCGCCGTGGATGCCAATGCTGGGCTTTGAAGGTGGGCGTATTAACGTGGTGCCGGTCGATTTCATCGTCGATGCGATGGATCATATAGCGCATGAAAAAGGCTTAGATGGGCAGTGCTTCCATTTGACTGATCCCGCGCCCAAGCGCGTGGGCGAGCTATTAAATATTTTTGCTAATGCTGGGCATGCGCCCAGTATGACAATGCGCATTGATGCGCGCATTTTTAGTTTTATTCCGGGCGCCGTGCGTAACGCCATCGGCATGCTGCCACCGGTGCGCCGTATTACCCACAACATATTAAAAAGCCTTGGCATTCCGGCCGACGTGCTGACATTTTTCAATTATCCAACCCGGTTCGATTCGCGCGAAACCGAGCGTGTTCTGAAAGGGACCGGCATCAAAGTGCCAGCGCTTGAAACCTATGCGTGGCGGCTTTGGGATTATTGGGAACGTCATTTAGATCCAGATCTTTTCATTGACCGCTCGCTGAGCGGGAAAGTGAAGAATCGCGTCGTGCTAATCACCGGTGGCTCGTCTGGGATCGGCCTTGCCAGCGCGCACAAAATGGCGGCTGCGGGTGCAAAGGTATTAATTTGTGCGCGCGGTGAAGACGATTTGGTCAAAGCCAAATCCGAGATCGAAGCGGCCCACAAGGGCGCGCAGGTTTTCACCTACACCGCTGATTTGGCGGATATTGCGAGCTGCGATGCGCTTGTGCACCAAATAACCACGCAGCACGGCGGCGTCGATATTTTGGTGAATAACGCCGGCCGCTCGATTCGCCGCTCTATTGCGCTGTCGTATGATCGCTTTCATGACTTTGAACGCACCATGCAGCTCAATTATTTTGGTAGCTTGCGCTTGATCATGGGCTTTTTGCCTGGCATGACCGCGAAACGCCGGGGCCACGTCATCAATATCAGCTCAATTGGTGTGCTGACCAATGCGCCGCGCTTTTCGGCCTATGTCGCTTCAAAAGCGGCGTTGGATGCGTTTAGCCGCTGTGCTGCAAGCGAATTTTCCGACAAAAACATCCATTTCACGATCATCAACATGCCGTTGGTACGCACACCGATGATTGGGCCTACCAAAATGTATGACAGCGTTCCGACTTTAAGTTCTGATGAAGCCGCTGACTTGGTCGTGAAGGCGGTCATCGAGCGGCCGCAGCGTATTGCCACTCGCATGGGCATTTTTGCCGAAATGGCGCATTTGACGGTACCTACGATGTATCAGGTGCTGATGAATACCGCGTTCAATCTGTTTCCTGATTCCGCCGCAGCAAAAGGCCAAAAAGCAAACTCGGAAGAACCGGCCAGTAGCGAGCAAGTCGCATTTGCCACGCTGATGCGGGGCGTACACTGGTAGTCATTGAAAAACAGGCTTATCACTGAACAAATAGCCCGCGATAGCTTGACTGTCGCCGGTTAGAGGCTTATCTTCCCGCCTCTTTTTCCATGTCAGCAGGTGTGTCGGTAACGCCGACAACGCCATGCGAAGCATAGTTTCTTCAAAGTCCAAGCTCGGAGAGCCCTGTGGCCAATATCAAGTCGGCGAAAAAACGCGCCAAACAAGCAGTTAAGCGCAATGCGCACAACGTCGGCATGCGATCCATGATTCGTACCGCAATCAAGAATGTTGTCAAAGCCATCGACGCGAAAGACGTTGCTGCTGCTGAAGCGGCCTACAAGATTGCCGTGCCGGTGCTAGATCGCAATGGTGACAAGGGTTATTTGAGCAAAAACAAGGCTGCACGCCATAAGAGCCGCCTCACCGCTGCGATTCGCGGTTTGGCTGCTTAATTACTGAGCTTGGTCTCAAGAATACAAAAACGCCGCTTTTTAGCGGCGTTTTTGCGATCAAAGCGGCTCGTACGGCACCTAGGTACGAATTTTGTTCAAATTTGTTTGAAGTGAAGGCTTAAGTTCAGTACCCTTCACGCGTGACGCGCTAGTAAAATTGCTGGCGCATTCCTATTTGCTTTGCGGAGAATTTTAGAATGATGAAGATGAACCTATTGGTATTGGCGCTCGTCGCAAATATTGGTGCTGCCAACGCTCAGACACTTGACTGTGCGGCACTTCAGAATAGTGCGTTAGCGGAACCGGCCGGTTATTCCGAGCAGTGTGTAAATATCACCCCTAGCCCACGTATAGCGGCAGGGATCAATGCCCCCACAGATACCGCTTTCACGATCGATATTCGTGGGCAAGCGCCACGCCTAGCTAACTCACTGTATAGCTTCACTTTAAATGCCTTCCCGACTCAGACTTTGCGCGGTGTAACCAACCCGCAAGTATTCGCAATGGATTTTAACGTCGCAAACACCACGTTATTTGGCGTAACGGGTGCTGCGGCAGCACCAAACCCAGCCACCTTGGGCACGATTAACCAAACTACTGGCGCATTTACGGCCATAGCTCCAGTTACAGGTCTGACTGCGGGTGATGGCGTTTCGGGCTTGACTATTAATCCGGTCAGCGGCCTTGCGTACATTTCCGCTGTTGGCGGTACACCTTCGCTCGCGCGTTTGTATACTTTGAATTTGACGACGGGTGCTGCAACTCTAGTGGGTCAGATGACCGCTCCTACCGATGCTGCTGGCACGCTCATGATTGACATTTCGATGAATTGTCTAGGTGAACTTTATGCGCACAACATTGCAGACGATGCTCTTTACAGCATTAACGTTGCCACCGGCGCTGGGACTGGGCGTCCAACCCACGGCTTAGCCGCCAACTTCGCTCAAGGTATGGATTTTGACAATCAAAGCGGGGTGCTTTATGCATTCATTTACACCGGTGCAGGTACGAACCGCTATGGTACGTTCGATCTCACCACCGGCGCATTTACTTCGCTTGCAACCGATAATCCTTTAGGCGAATACGAAGGCGCAATTCCAACGGCATGCCCTGTTGTTGGGGCCCCAGCCATTACCCCGGCTACTCCCGCTGGCGCAGTGTCGTTTACTTTGCCCGGCACACGTTCGTTCGTGTTTAACAATGCGCCAGGTGCAACTGCATCTGGCACCGTTGCTTGCACGATTGCCGGTGCAGGCTTTAGTGTTGCGCCAGTTACTGCGCAAACTATTGCCATTGGCGCAAGTACAAGCTTCGTTGTTAGTGCTGCAGCCGCAGGTACCGGAACACTGTCCTGCGTTATTCAAGGTGTTGCACAACCAGTTGTTTATAACTTGACGGCAGGTGCGCCGGTCGTGATCGTTCCTGTGCCATCTTTGGGCCTCTGGAGCACATTGGCACTGTTGATGGGCTTGGGCTTGTTCGGCGCATTGACGGTTCGTCGGTTTAGCTAAGGCTTAGCAGATAGCGTTTACCTAAAAAGCCCTCCAAATGGAGGGCTTTTTTTACACCCGGAATTTGTATTGCAGCCGAACCAAATAACGAAACTAACCCGTTATGCGTCGAGCTTTCATACTCAGCAATACTTGCGCAAAAACTGCTAGCAATATTACCGAAGCGCCGAAATAAAATTGCGTGGTTAGCTGCGCGGTTTCATGCAGTAACCACGCGGCAAACACAATTCCGTAGATCGGTTCCAAATTGACAGCGAATTGCGCAGAAAATGCGCTGATCTGCTTTAGCGCGACGTTAGACAGTGCAAACGGTAGCGCCGTGCAAAATAGCGCAAAGATAATTAAATTTGGCCAATCTGCAGCGGTTGGCATCGGTATAGCGAAGCTGCCTGAGCTGTAAAAAAGTAACAGCCACATAAGCGCACCGCCTATACTAATCTCGATGAAACTTAAGCTGAGTGCATCTACTTGTGCAACTAGCTCCTTATTCATAAGTCCAAATGCAGCTGCAAGGAGCGCGGAAAGCGCGCCCACCGCAATGCCGAGATAGAAGCGGGGATCGACGCCACCAACCACCAATAGCATGCCTGGCAATACACTCAGACCTAAGAGCAAATTGCGCCAACTAAACGCGCTTTTTGACAGCCAAGGTGTCAAAAGCGCACTGAATATTGGAGCCAGTGCCATGCAGAGCACCCCAATGGAGGCGTTAGCCAGCTTTACCGAGCCGTAAAACGCGAGCCAGTGAAGCGCAATCAGTGCCCCAACAGCCGCCATTTGCGCCCACTGCTGGGCGGAAAACGAGCCTAACGTGCGCCATGCGCGCGCCATAAAAAACAAACACAGTGAAGTCAACGCCATTCGCCACGCGACCAAAGGCAGCGCGGCGAGCGTAATCACTTTTCCAAGGACAGCGGTAAATCCCCACACCACTACGCAGGCGTGGATCAACAGCAAAGAGCGGAATGGGCTCAATTCATTTAATGTCGCTGGTAACCGTCAAAACGGTATTTCGTCGTCAAAATCTTGCGGCGGTGGTGCCGCTGCGCGTGCTGGTTGCGCACGTTGTGCCGGTGCCGCAGCGCGTGGTGCTGGGCGATCGCCAGCGGCATTCGCGCGGGGCGCGTAACCCCCTTGACGGGGTGCGCCGCCTTCGCGCGCTTCGCCACCACCCTCGCCGGGGCCGCCGAGCAATTGCAGCTCGTCGCCGACGATATCGGTGCTGTAGCGCTCGATGCCGTCTTTATCGGTGTATTTGTCGGTGCGTAGCTTGCCTTCGATATAGACCGACTTACCTTTGCGCAAGTATTCACTTGCAATTTCTGCGGTGCGCCCGAATAGCTTGACGCGGTGCCATTCGGTGCGCTCTTGTTTTTCGCCCGTTGCTTTATCGGTCCATGATTCATTGGTTGCTAGGCGCAAGGTGGTAATTGCGTTGCCGTTTGTGCCATAGCGCGTTTCAGGGTCCGCACCGCAGGTGCCAATTAGAATTACTTTATTTACGCCGCGTGCCATCTTGATTCCTTTCAGGTCTTTTTGATGGCGCTAGGTTAGCAAAATTACAGCGCTGTGAATTCAGCGAAATCTTAAATTAGACTCAGATAAATCTGAGCGCTTCGCCCCCGAGCACATCCGTCCAGCACAGCAAGCGCGGCCTGTCTAGCTTCGCTAAGCTAACGGCTATCGTGGGATCGTTTTTAAATCACTCGGATGTTCTATATGCCGCTGACGTTTTACACCTGTAGGGTTTTTAGCTGATGAAAAAAATACTGTTGGTATTGTTGCTTTTCAGTGGCTTCAGCACTTTGTGCGCGGAGCCGTGTGTGTCAACTCCCGCAGCGCTTAACTCGGCGCGTGAAAAATTTGCGTTGGCGGATGCAGCTTTAAATGCGGCATGGAAGCCACTTAAGGCGAAGCTATCAGCGACGCAATTTGCCGCGACCTTGAAAGAACAGCGACTATGGCTTGCATATCGCGATGAAACAGCGGCCGCGAGCGCAGCGGGCGAGCCCTTTGTCGAGGTGGAGACGATGACGCAATGCGCTGAGTTTGCGCTTAGCCGCGCCGAAATAACCGTTTCGCGCACTGCGGTTTTGCAGGCGCTGGTGTTGCCACCAGTCAGTGATTGGAGTGGCGTTTATAACGATAGCTTTGGCGGTCAAATCACCATTGATGCGCGCAGCGATGGTCTGCACTTTTTGATCGATGTGGTGCGAAGCACGGCCTATCACACCGGGCGCATCGTGGGTGTGGCCAAGTCAAAGGGGCAAATTGCCACTTATCGCACCACCACCGAGGATTTCAGCAGCGAAGCCGAGGACGCTACAAAGCCTGTCCTGGTTAGTATGACGCGTGACGGTTCCCGTCTCGACGTGGTGACCGAAAATACCGAGAACTTTGGCGGTATGCGCGCTTACTTCGCTGGCATGTATGTGCGCCTGCGGGCGTTGGATACAGCCGACGCGCAGGGACTTGAGAGTGCTTTGAGTGAGCGCGAGTAATTACGTCGCCTAAACTTGCAAAGTTGCCAATTGTTACGATAGTACGCAACGTCTTTGGTAGCCGCTGGCCCCTTTGTAA
>JBBQBR010000017.1:0-12436 GCA_038317875.1 Lysobacterales bacterium | reverse complement strand
GAAGCGGGGTCATGACTATCTCCTTGAAATACGGGGAAAATTCCCCGCAAAACAAGGTTTGACCCAATCGGGCATTTGCGCAATCGGCAAAACTAAAAAGCGCAAACTTTCGGCTTGCCTGCCACCGCGAAGCGGTTTAGTTCAACTACTAGTAAACCCCGATAACGGGGCGTAGCGCAGATGCTGGCTGAGTAATCCAAGCAAATCAAGGCTTATCTGAGCGCATTCTCAGATAAATCTGAGTTTCTTAGCAGCTGTTTCCACCCAAATTCCCAGTTATGGATACGAAACGCCCTAATAAAAATTATTCCGGCAATTTCGCTACGCGAAAGCCAACGTCAGCGGCTGTGGCTGCGGCTGGGGCTGAAACGGCCCTGCCTTCGGCAAAGCCAGTAAAACTGCTGGATCAAGTACGGGCGCGGTTGCGGTTGAAGCATTACAGTTTGCGTACGGAGGCAGCTTATATTGGCTGGATTCGGCGTTTTATTTTGTTTCATCAAAAACGCCATCCGAAAGATATGGGCAAGGTCGAGGTTGAAGCGTTTTTATCGCACCTTGCAAGCGCGGCGAAGGTGTCGGCAAGCACTAAAAATCAGGCGTTGGCGGCGTGTTTGTTTTTGTATCGCGACGTTTTAGGCATCGAGCTGCCGTGGCTGAACGACGTGACGCGCGCCAAGGTGAGTCAGCATGTGCCCTGTGTGCTTTCTGCCACCGAGGTGCGTGATTTGCTGGCCTACATGGATGGCCGCGCGTAGCTGATGGCGAGTTTGCTGTATGGCACGGGCATGCGCTTGATGGAGTGTTTGCGGCTGCGCGTGAAGGATGTGGATTTTCAGCGGCTCGAAATTACGGTGCGTCAGGGAAAAGGTGCTAAAGATCGGCGCACGATGCTGCCTGCATCATTAGTTGCGCCGTTGCGCCAGCAGTTGGAACGTGTGCAGGTGTTGCATAGTCGGGATTTGGAAACGCCGGAATTTGCGGGCGTGGCGCTGCCGTTTGCGCTGGCGCGGAAGTACCCAAATGCTGAATTTGAGCTGGCTTGGGCGTATATTTTTCCAGCTTCGCGCTTAGGCATTGATCCGCTGGGCGGTAAGCTGCGTCGGCATCATTTAGATGAAAAGGTTTTGCAACGCGCCGTGCATACGGCGCTGGTACGCACGGAAATTAGAAAGCCCGCGAGCTGCCATACATTGCGCCATTCGTTTGCGACGCATTTGCTAGAGGCGGGTTATGACATACGCACGGTGCAGGAATTATTAGGGCATGCCGATGTGGCGACGACGATGATTTACACGCACGTTTTGAATAAGGGTGGAAAGGGTGTGCGTAGCCCGTTGGATGCACTATGACGATTTGCGGTGCTAGCGCCGTATTCCGCTGCTTGAGCTGTATCTGCTTGCTGGCGCACTTTGAGCAAAGTATCTTGCAGCGCGCCTTCGTCCTGCTCGATGCGTTCAACTTCGTTGCGCACGCCATCACGTTGAATCAGCTTGGTAATAATTTCTTGATGTGTTTGCATACTTGACCTCTGATTTGCTTGCGTGTGATTTAAATTTTTCGCTAGGTAGATTCTGGCGCAGCCTCCATCGCTTGCACAATCGCGTGTTCCAAGCCCGCAGCACCGCCTGCACGCAGCTGGGTGAAGGCGTCTGCTTGCCAGTGCGCGCCGATGCGCCCGTCGCTGAGCAGCAGCATTTCAGTTAGCAAGTCGGCAGCCAGTTCTAAACCGTGGGTCGCTAGTACAATCGCGCAGCCGTCAGCCGCCAGTTCACGTAAAATTTGCTTCAGGACGTAGGCGCTTTTCGGGTCTAGGCCGTTGAATACTTCGTCCAAAACTAGCAGCGGCGGCGCCTGCATCAGGCCAATCAGCACCGAAACTTTTTGTTTTGTTCCTAATGATAAAGTGCTGATGTAGCTGTCCAAATAACGGTTCAACGCCAGCCTTTCCGCCTGCACGTAGGTGGCATCGGGCACCTGCGCTTGATTGCTATTGCTGCGCGCAATGGCGCTTAGGCGCAGCACTTGGCGCGTGGTCAGATCAATGGGCAACAGATTGGGGTCGGGCGCAAAGCCTAGCTGTAAACGTGCGGCAAGCGGGTCGGTTTGAATATCCACGCCCGCAATTTGTACGTTGCCACGGCGCGGTGCCAGTGTGCCGACGATACAGCGGATCAGCGTGGATTTGCCGCTGCCGTTTGGCCCAACTAAACCCAGCACCGCACCATTTGCCAGGCTGAAATCGATACCGTGCAAAATTTGGCGCAACTGAATATGCGCGTCCAATGTATGCACGGACAGGGCGGGAACAGCACAATTAGTGGGACTATTTTTAAGCATGGTTAAACGGCGTCCAAATAGGTATTGATGACGCGCGCGCCGCGTCGATATAGCCAAAACCACAGGCTTAAGCAAACGATGGGTACGGCGATTGGCAGGCTGTTTGCGGTTAGGCCAAGCACAAGCGCGATCATGATGCTGGCTCGGCTTCTAAGCGCGCTATTTTTAGGCTGCAGCCTATAGCCATAGCCAAAATGCAGCGCCGTGCCCAGCAGTAATAACCCGACAACGCTAACAATTGCCGCGATACTGGACGGGGCCGGTGTCAGGGCAAGTGCAATAGCGGTGAGCGCTAGAATTAACGCGCCTTGAGCGGAAAAAATGAGCGCGGCGCGGTACAGCATGGAGGGCTTGAGCGGCGTGGTTTGCGTCAGTTTGGATATTTCCGCCAGCGCCCTCGACAGCGCGCTGCACACCGAAGCAAAGCGTGATAGCGCGAGAAAAACGGACAAGGCAGCCGCAATCAGCATGATTTTGCTGCCCATCGGTAGTGACAATAGCGGGATTAGCCACCACCAGCGCAAGCGTGATAGGCGTGGGATCGCACTGGCAAACCATGCATTGAACGGGGCGGTGTTACGCGCTTTGCTCGCTTGTGCCGTAGCCTTTTCAAGACTTTTTTTGCGGCGCGTATCAAGTGCTGCGTGCCGCGTATTTTTTGCTTGGTGCGCAAGTTGCCAATGCGCCAGCATGATAAGCGTGACTAGACTTAAACCTGCGCCAACTGCCAATACGCCTACGCCGTAAAAGATGCCGCATAGCCAAGCGGCGAATAGGCTGTAAGCACAAAGTTCAAGGCTTGAGCGCGCTGCGATCAACGTGCGCAACCAGCGCATGCGCTGCGCCAATGCAATCGGCTGCACGCTGAGCCAGTCACTTTGAGAGGCAGCAAGTCCTCGGTTAAAGCGTAGGAAAATGGCGCCGAGCACCATCAAAACTAGCGCGCTGCTTAAATGCAGCTCAAAGCCGTGCAGCCACTTCGGCGGCGCTAGGTTATGCGCTTTGCCTTGCCAGAATAAAAGCAAACTGATCGCGATCATCAGCAACGCCGCATTTACTGCGTGCGCACGGGTTTGCTTGCGCAGCCTGGAGATCAAGTTTTCTAGCCTCATCTGCGCAGCGCACCCGTCAACGCCGCCAAATGCGAGCAACTGCGAAATTTTTAACTGGTGATTACCGCTGGGTATGTGCCAGTTTTGATTTTCAGCTTGCACCGGCGCTTCGCAGGTCTAAGGAGCCTCGGAAGAGTCCTGCGTGCGGGGTTTAGTTCCGCATCAGGCGCGCGAATTATTCAACCAGCACAATTACGGAAACCGCGCCCGCTTTCGCAAAGCGCAGCGTCATACCAAATTCTTGGTTTACGGTCAGCGGTTTGACCAAGCCTTCCAACATCACGTGATAGCCGCCGGGGGCGAATTTGACCTCCGCTTTTGCAGCAACGGGAAGCCCGGCTTTGATTTCCGCCATATGCATAAGCCCTTTCGCGTCCATTGACATTTCATGTAGCGACGCGCGTTTGGCAATTGTGCTGGCAACTGTAACGTCGAGCAAGGTATCGCCGTCAGCTGCCGCATTTTTAATGCTAAAATAAACCACGCCCATGCGCGCGGCGGGTGCGGTCGCACGCGACCACGGGTGGCCGATGGTTAAATTGCCAATGCTGAATTCGTGTGCGTGGCTGCTCGCGCTGCTCAAAAGCACTGCGCAGGTGACTAAAATTTGAAAGATTCGTGGGCTTGAAAAGTTCATGAGTCGCGTTGTCGGCAAAATATTTCGCGATGCTAATACCTATTGCGTGAATCCGGTGTTGCTCGGTGCGTTTGAGGCACTTAATGGTGCAACAGATTTCAAAGTCGGTTCGCACTGAGCTCGTCGAAGTGCAGAGCCGCAATCTTGCTTACGAAGCCGTAGCGAAAATTCGAATTAATCACCAAATAGTTCGCGGTTACCGAACACCGCTTCGTTAGTGTGGCGATGCTCTGCACTTCGACGAGCTCAGTGCGAACGGTTCTTTAATTTTTGTCTTGAACTCAGCTCGGACAAAAAACGTTGCTTCGAAAGCCAAAATGAGGCTTCAGCTAGTTTTCCATATCAACCGCGTTAGTCCACACTTCGCAGCCCGAGTCTTTTAGATACTGATTTAATGTCGACAAAAAATGTACATATTCTGGGTATTTGCGGCACGTTTATGGGCGGCTTGGCGGTGTTGGCGCGCGAATTGGGCTTGGATGTTTCTGGCTCAGACCAAAACGTGTATCCGCCCATGAGTACGCAACTAGAAACGCTCGGAATCGCGCTGAAAGCGGGCTACAAAGCGGAGAATTTGCCGACGCCTCCTGCAACCATCATTATTGGGAACGCGCTTTCACGCGGCAATGTGGAGCTGGAAGCGGTATTGAATCAGCGCCTAAAATACGTCAGTGGCCCGGAATGGTTGGCGCATGCAGTGCTGCATCGGCATCGTGTATTGGCGGTGGCCGGTACGCATGGCAAAACCACGACGACCAGCATCCTTGCGTGGATACTGCAAAGTGCTGGCTTACAGCCGGGCTTTTTGGTTGGTGGCGTGCCGAGAAATTTTGGTGTTTCAGCGCGGCTTTCGCCGGTGTTGGTGGGTGCAAATGAAGATGTTGCGCCGTTGCCGCCGTTCGTGATTGAAGCGGATGAATATGACACCGCATTTTTCGATAAGCGCAGCAAATTCGTCCATTACCGCCCAGAAATCGCGATTTTGAATAACTTGGAATTCGATCATGCCGATATTTTCCCGGATTTGGCCGCGATTGAGCGCCAGTTTCACCACTTTGTGCGTACGGTTCCGGGCAATGGCACGTTAGTGGTTAATGCCGACGACGCCAACCTTGCGCGCGTGTTGGGCATGGGCTGCTATTCAAACTTAGTGCGGTTTTCCACCGGCAATAAGCTCAGCGACTTTTACGCCGAAGCGTTAACGGCCGATGCCAGTCATTTCGCCGTTTTCCAGCAGCAGCGGTTGGTTGGCGAAGTGCGTTGGGGCCTAATCGGGCAGCACAATCTGAGCAATGCGCTAGCCGCAATCGCTGCCGCATGCGCTTACGGTGTCGACGCGCAAACCGCAGTCGCGGCATTAGCAAGTTTTGATGCGCCAAAGCGGCGGCTCGAGCATTTGGGGGATGTGCATGGCATCAGTGTCTACGACGATTTTGCGCATCACCCAACCGCAATCGCTACCACCTTAGCCGGGCTGCGCGCCAAGCTGGGTGCACGTAAAATCCATGCCGTATTAGAACCGCGCAGCAATACCATGCGTTTGGGCACACACACGCATGATTTGGCACCGGCACTGGCCGCCGCCGACCAGGTTTGGCTGTTGCGCCGCCCGGAACTGCCGTGGGACGCTGAGGCTGCGCTTGCGCCCTTGGGTAAAAAGGCAGTAGTTTTAGCCACTAGCGATGCGATTTTAGCGGCGCTGCAAAATTCGCTAAAAACTGCTGATGCAGTGCTTTTTATGAGCAACGGCGGCTTTGATGCGATCCAAAAGCGCTTGCTAGCCCAACTTTCGGCAAACCACTAAAGGCAGTTAAGTTATGCGTGAACTTCCTATTTTCCCGCTACCGTTGGTGCTCAACCCAGGTGGCGAGCTGCATTTGCGCATTTTTGAGCCACGCTATTTAGACATGGTTCGCGATTGCGCGCGCAGTCAAACCGGCTTTGGCGTGTGCAGCGTTTTACCCACGCCCGGCAGCGACCAACGCGGCATTTGCGGCGTGGGCTGTGAAGCGAAAATTGTCGATTTCGACACGCTACCAGATGGCTTGTTAGGCATACAGGTCATCGGCCTAGAGCGTTTTCGCATCCAAAATTTGCAGGCCCGCGATGATGGCTTATCGATTGCCGTTATTGACGATATTCCCGCCGAACCGACGTTGGAGGTGCCTGCAGAATATGGCTTGCTGAGCGATATTGTGGCCGGTGTGATGGCCGAAGATAGCTCACAACCGCTAGGGCAAGATCAGCTTGATAACGCCAGCTGGGTTGGCTTTAGATTAAGCGAAGTGCTGCCGCTGGAATTGCTCGAACGCCAGCAGCTGATTGAATTGACCGACCCAATTGAGCGTTTGCGCCTGCTGGCTGAGTGGTTGCCGAGGTTTCAGCGTAGTGATGAGGATGATGGCTGAAGTAAAAGCTATGGCTAATGAACCTATTCGTTAATCTCACTCACGCGTAAGTTCAACGCCGTCAACCGTCATTTTCCACTTGCCATGAACTTCATGCGGCGGCACTGAAACCTCAAATGTGACTTTCAGCGGCCACACACCAACAATAAAATTGTTGCCCTCAAAAGATTGAAGCGGCCCGCGCACGGACTTGGTGGTGTTTGACCCTATACGGCGCTTATAGGCGACGTTACCGTCCTGAGTAATAAGCAGCCCCATAGCGGCGGATTGCCAATTGCCCGCGTATGAACTCTTCTCAGGCGGCAGCGGCTGGGCACAAGCGGCCAGTGCAAGAATCGCTAGCAGCGTGAGAATAAAACGGGACATGACAATCTTTTTCATAAGGGTATGAGGTTGGCCAGCGCCCTGCCTCGCTTTTTTTCCAGCTGAACATTCATTGAGTGCGAATTATCGATAGCGGTAATTTTTCGTACAAATGGCGCTATGCGTTCAAGTAACAATCCAGTGCCAGAACCAAAATCAATTACATGCATATTCCGATTAGGAATTACACTTGCAATGATGGCATTCGCAATGTTTTCGACATTTTAAACTCTATTATCATCTTTGTCGTAAATATTTGCTTTATTTGCGAAAAAATCTTTATTCATTGGCGCTTCTTGATTTTTCTATAGCGTTTAATTTAGCTGATACGTGGCTGGAAGCAAGCGACAGCGCGATACCGCCGGATGTCCAAATTTGGTGATGGCTTACGTTGCTCAGTTTCTTGACTATCGACTTTGCCAGGTTTTCGCTAATTTCATTATGCCGAGGCACTGGTTGCGACTGTTTATTTTTTGGATTTGTATACCAATCGTGCATGCCGCCGTTACGGACTAGAATGACGTCCAGTTCAGCAGACACGCGGCCCAAAGACGACCGAACAAGCTGACACCTATTCCCCAGCTGGCGTATCCGTCTTCACAGCATCCACACGCGGCTCATTTTGCAACGCGGGTGCAGCAACCGGTGGGCGGTGTCCGCCTTCGAGGGGAATTGTAGCGGCATCGCCTGCAGGCACGCTCAAATTTGGATCGGGCGTCGGTTGATCTAATCCGGCGGGCACTTCAATGTTGTTGACGACTTTTGCGTTCATGTATGGATCGCTCGGCATCATCCACGCGCACGCACCTTGGGCGAGCGCAAATGCGAGGCTTAAGGCAACTAAGGTGCTTCGATTTAACAGTGTCATGTAGAAAAATCCTTTAAGGAATAGGGGTTGCTAAGCCAAATGTTTTTGTATCGTTAAGCGGCGGCTTTGCGCGTGTTTAGCTCGGAAATTGTGGCAGTTTGTTGCAGTGCTTGGATCAGCGCGGGCTGCGCGGCGGTGCTAAACGGCGTGAGCGGAAGCCGAATATGAGGGCCACAAAGCCCCAAGTGCGCCATCGCCCATTTGACCGGAATCGGGTTCGGTTCGCAGCTTAACGCGTCAAATAGCGGCGTTAACGTGCGGCTTTGCGTGGCTGCAGCCGCATGATTTCCCTGCAGTGCATAGCTAACAAGCGCTTTTACCGCTGCTGGCCGCGCATTTGCCGCAACGCTAATAAGCCCATGTGCGCCGAGCGCGATGGCGGCGGCAGCTGTTGGGTCATCGCCGCTCAGCACCGAAAAGTGCGCGTTTTGTAGCGCAAGCAGGGCGCTGATGCGCGGCATTTCTGGCAGCGCTTCTTTGATGCCGCATATTTTTGGATGCCTGCTCAAGCGTGCGACGGTTTCCGGTAATAGATCGACAGCCGTGCGTGAGGGCACGTTGTAGAGCAAGATCGGCAAGGTGCTGGCGTCTGCAATCGCTTGATAATGCTGGAAAAGCCCTTCTTGAGTCGGGCGACAGTAGGCCGGTGTTACCGCTAACACGCCATCGCAGCCGGTTTGCGCGGCGATTTTGCCGAGAGCGATGCTGCGTGCAGTGCTTGGCGTGCCCGTTCCCGCAATAATTTTGATGCGTCTAGCGGCGATTTTTACGCTCGCGGCCAAAAGCGCCTCAATTTCCTCTAGTTCCAGCGAAACGGATTCGCCCGTGCTACCTGCTATGACGAGAGCGTCGGTACCGCCTGCGACTTGATATTCGATTAGGCCTGCTAGCGAGGCAAAATCGATCTGTCCGTCGGCCAAAAAAGGTGTGATGAGTGCGCAGATGCTGCCCTGGAATTCCGGCCGGGGCTTAACGTGTGGCGATGCAGTATCGGAAAAGGGCATTGAGAGCAGCTTAAGAGTGAATTTTTGGATTTAATATTTTGCATTGGCAAAATAAGATTTGCTCAAGAGCGTCGATGTTAGTTGCGGCACCTTGTATGCCACAAGTATGCTGGTGCATCAGTTCAAACAAGGCTAACGCCCGATTTATGGCCAAACTCAAGCTCAGCACTGAAATCAGCGCTACCGAAGCTGAATCGCGACCGCCGGTTCAGGATAACTGCCTACTTGTCAGCGCGATTGCTGCAGGCGATACCGCACTTTTGGCATCATTGACCAAACGCGTCGTCGATGCGGGCTGCAATTTGATTGAAGCACGCCTAACGATGTTAGGCCGTGAGGTCAGCGTGCAGCTGCTGACCGGCGGAACTTGGGATGCGCTTGCGAAATTCGAAACCGCGATCGCGCGCGTGCAGCGGGAAGACAACTTGGTGGTAACGCTCAAACGTACCGGCAGCCGGGTTTTGCCCGGCAACACCTTGCCTTACGCCATTGAAGTAATTGCGGCGGACCGCCCGGGCGTGCTGAATCAGTTGGCCGAGTTCTTCTCGCGCCGCAATATCAGTATCGACACGCTCAGTTCCAGCCGTTACAAAGCCGCGCAAACGGGTGCTGAAATGTTCACGGCAACACTCAGTATTGGCATTCCGATTGCGATGCATATCGCCGGCCTGCGGGATGATTTCTTGGAATTTTGTGATTCGCTCAACCTGGATGCGATTCTGGAACCGATTAAGGGCTAGCATTGTATTTCCGCGTAGTTTCGCCACGCTACTGTCACACAAACTAAATTAAATCACTCGCATGACAAAAAAACGACGACTTTACGTACTTGATACCAATGTCTTGATGCATGACCCAGCCGCACTGTTCCGCTTTGAGGAACATGACGTCTATATTCCAATGATGGTGCTGGAGGAATTAGATGCCGGCAAAAAGGGCATGTCGGAAGTTTCCAGAAACGTGCGGCAGGTTAGCCGGTTTCTGAGCGAGCTGATTGAAAAAGCCACGCCTGCCCAGCTTGGTGCCGAAGGTATCGTGCTCAAACGCCCGGATGCGCTGGACTTAGGTGGCAATAAGCCGAGCGGGCGGCTGTTGTTACAGGCCGGCACCTCGAAAAATTCTGGCAATGGCGGTTTGGCAAAGGAAGACTTTGGCTATGTCAAACCCGACAATCAAATCCTAGCGGCGTTGATTGAAGCGCGCGATGCACATCCAAATGTATCGACGGTGTTGGTCAGTAAGGATATTAACTTACGCATTAAAGCGGCAATCCACGGGATTGCTGCAGAAGATTACGAAAATGATCGCGCCTTAGATGATTTATCTTTGCTGTATTCGGGTACGTTGGAAGTTCCGGAAAAATTTTGGGATCAGCACCCTGAGCTTGAATCCTGGATCGAGCGCGGCCATACCTGCTATCGCATCAAAGCCAAGGCTGGGCAGGCGTGGCACGTGAATCAAGGCGTGTTTTTTGAGTCCCAAGAAGCCGTCGAGATGCGGGTAACCAAGATCGAGGGCAAAAAAATTGAGTTGCGCATCATTGACGACTATCGGCGTGGCGCGCAAGTTTGGGGCATCAGTGCGCGCAATCGGGAGCAAAATTTTGCGCTGAATTTGCTGATGGATCCAGAAGTGGATTTTGTTTCCTTACTCGGCACCGCAGGCACAGGTAAAACCTTACTCGCGCTGGCTGCGGGGTTGGCGCAAACGATGGATCAACAGCGCTATCGGGAAATTATTGTCACCCGTGCGACGGTGCCAGTCGGTGAAGATATTGGCTTTTTGCCCGGTACTGAAGAAGAAAAAATGACGCCCTGGATGGGCGCGCTAGAAGATAATTTGGAGGTGCTAGCCAGCCCGCGCGATTCCAGCAGCTGGGCGAAAGCGGCGACCAATGATTTATTGGCCTCGCGCATTAAAATACGTTCAATGAATTTCATGCGTGGACGCACTTTTTTGAGCCGCTATCTCATTATCGACGAAGCGCAAAATTTGACGCCCAAACAAATGAAAACGCTGATTACGCGCGCTGGCCCTGGCACCAAAATTGTGTGTTTGGGCAACGTCGAGCAAATTGACACGCCGTATTTGACCGAAACCACCAGCGGCCTTACTTATGTCGTGGATCGCTTTAAAACGTGGCCACACAGCGGGCATGTCACTCTGCGCCGGGGTGAGCGCTCAAGGCTGGCGGATTTTGCCTCCGAAGCGCTTTAGCGCGAACAGATTTGATCCTGGCGTGGCACTTAAAGAAACCCGCTCGTGCTGAGCCTGTCGAAGCATGTAGCCGCAATCTTCGTGACGCGCACGATGGCGCGGCTGCGTAGAATTTGTGCGGCGCTGCCCTTCGACAGGCTCAGGGCGAACGGTTCTTTCGATTGACTTCAAAACACTTTGAATCGCATGCCATTAGAATCGGTAGATTAACTTTTGGGGTTGTACGCTTGCCATGACGACAAATCCCAATACAGTCAATACCGGCGACGGCAGTCGCATAGTTAATATCAGTAACGACACTCGCGTAGGCCCGCAGTTTGCGGCATCGCTAACACACGCCTTTCGCAGTCGCCTCAATGCCGTTTTAGGCAGCCTTGAATTGGTGAGTCAAACGACGTTAAACGCCGAACAAGCGCGCTTTGTCGCTACCGCGATGGACGAAGGGCGCGCGCTTTTGTATCTGGTCAATGATGCGCTGGATTTGGGGCGGATTGACGCTGGGGAGCTGCGACTGGAGGACGGCATCATCGATCCTGTCGCCATTTCTGAGGCGGCTCTGGGTGCGATAGCGGCAAGTTTTCATGCGCGAAATATTTCCGCGACTTGCGTGATCGACCCAATGACGCCGGTCATTTTGCGCGGTGACGGCTTGCGTTTGCGCCAGATTCTAGTCAACTTGCTCGATAACGCGCGGAATGCGCTGGATGCTGGATCGGTGCAGCTCATCGTCGGGCCGCACCCGGAAGACAACAGCGGTACACGTCTATTGTTTCAAGTCAGCGACACCGGCCGCGGAGTGCCCATGGCGTTAAGAGAGCGCCTGTTTGAGCCGTTGATGGCGTTTGGCGGTAGCGCCGATTGGCGCATGTCCAGTTCGGGGCTTGGGTTGGCACTTTGCGCCCGATTTGTTGAAATGATGGGCGGCAAAATTCGTTATGAACCGAAGAAAGAAGGCAGCCTATTTAGCTTTGACGTGCAGTTTAAACGCGCAGCTCAATTTGAGCGCCTTGCCAACATTATCGCACCCGTCCGCGCCATGCGCGTGCTGTTTGTCGACAGTGATACTGCGCGCCGCCTGGCATTTGCCGCACAAGGGCGCAGTTGGGGCCTGCAAGTCGGCGTGCTGCCCGACGGTGAGCGCGCCCGCGCGCTCATGGCTAAAGGCCGGGATTTCGACCTGCTTTTGGTGCATCAGGATGCTGATGGCGCTGAACTTGCGGTCCAAGCTGCACTTAATCACCGCATTGCCGTGCTGGTTCCGATCGGTGCGAAGCCCAGACCTGGGCTGCCAACGCGGGGGCAAAAGCTCATGTGGTTGTCAGCACCGCTGCGCAGTAAGACTCTGGTCGATGCCTTATTGGGAAAGCCAATGCCGCCGATGGATATGCCCGATGTTTTCAGTGCGAAAGCAGCCAACCAGCGCGCTAAAGTGCTCGTTATTGAGGACAGTGAAGCCAACCGAATGGTAATGCGTGCCCAGCTGCAAAGCT
>JBBQBR010000016.1:0-12671 GCA_038317875.1 Lysobacterales bacterium | reverse complement strand
AGGATTTGAATACTTTAATGCAGGTTTCGGGGCTTTAGCTTATCGACCGCGCACGTAAAACCTTGCAACACGCGACTGACCCGCTACAAGGATATTTGCTGCATTGTTTTGTTCACTGTTCTGCTGGTGACGTGTTTTCATCGGTCTAGTTCTTTCTGCCCCATTGCTCCAGCATATTTATCCAGTCGTCAAATTGCGGGCATTGCTGACGAATTTTCAAAAATCCGATGGAGTGCGCAATTATTGGGCCGTGCTCTGGCTTGCTATAAGTTCCAACCTGAAAGGCCGTGAGAATTCGCTTTGACGGTGCTGTGTCACGGTGATTGTTGATGTGTTCCGGCGTTGCGAACTGCGCGCGGATTTTAATTAACTTTTGACGGACGGCGTCGTCCCAACCGTCCAGAACGTACTGAAACTGCTCAATATCTGAAAACAGTAGTGCTTCAAACTCGTACATTTGCACATAAGGACGCACGAAGCGGAAGTCAAAGCCAGTTGTTTGCTTCGCAACACCGGCAACAATGGCCTGCTCCAATTGCTGTCGTGTTCGACCTTGCGCATCCTGAAAGCCATAGAAGTCGACGAGCGTCGTAAGTCTGTCCGCCGCGTAGTACTCGTGCGAAATAAAGTTCACCAGCCTTTCGACCGTGACGCGCCCGCCGCGATGTCTTCCAGATGGTGCCCGTAAGAGGCTAGGGTATGCATCCACGTCGTGATTCAACAAATATGGTGTGACGCACGACTTGATGAATTCAACTTCGGTCTGCCCCTCGCAAACGATACAAACGCGAATCATATAGCGACCCCAATGGGTGCTTTTAGCCAAATATCCGACAGCAGATAGTCGTCGTCTAGCCATCGCTGGTACTGACCCTTCGGCAAATTTCGCAGGGTGGTTGCGCCGTCCTTCGCCTCGGCGACGATAATGTTCTCCAGATCGAAGCAATCCACCATAAAGGGCGACTGAGTGGCGATGAATACTTGGCGTGTCTTTGCTACACGCTTGAGCATTTCAGATGCCAATGTAATCGCGTGTGGATGCAGGCCTAGCTCGGGTTCGTCAAACATCAGCATATCCGGTAAACGTTCATCCGGCATGCTGAGTAAAGTAAACAAGCAAAACAGGCGAAGGGAGCCATCGGAGGTCAGATGCGCACCAAACACTTTGTCGCTGAACTTGCTCTTCCATCGCAACAGCACTTTGCCTGCTATCGGTTCCAGAACAAAATCCTCTAGTGTGGGAAAAACGCGCTGAATCTGGCGCACTAGCTGTCGGTAGCGGGGCAAGTCGCGCTCACGTAAATCCAGCAATACGGCCGCTAGATTGCCGCCATCCGAACGCAGATAGGCGCAGTCAGAAATATCCCAACGCTGATGCAATGACGCGTTCGCGGAAGTATCGTGAAACTGGTAGGTTGAGCACTGGCGAAGCAGCGTATAGATTGTTTTTGCAGTTCGGTTCGCCTGATCCGGCAGTGCTGATTCGCGGCTCACCCCACGCACATTGCTCCATTTGGCTTGGCCGCCTTTGCTGGCGTCCGAATAGCGATAGGCCTCTTGCGTCAGCATCACGGTGTCACCGGCGGACAGGTGCGCGATCTGGAATTGATAGTCGTTAAAGCCTTCGTCGGTGGCGATGCGCAGTTCCGCGTTAATCGACGGTGTGATGCGCGAGCCCATAAAAAACTGATCGTCGCCGCCGCCTTTGCGTAGCACGAACTCTTGCAGATTTCGGGAACGAAGCATCCAGCCTAACATCTCGAAGAAGCAGATGAAGCTCGACTTTCCGACACCGTTCGCGCCAATCAGCACTGTCAACTGTGGTAGTTGCAATTTCTGGATGCTTTTCAGACTGCGAAATCCGTTAATAGAGACTTCAGCGATACGTCCTTGCAGACGATGCGAACGGTGTTGCACGCTCATCAGATTTCCTCTTTGTCAAACATTCGCTGCAAAAAACAGAATTTCGATGTCGCGTCATATTAGTAAGCGTCCGGACACATTCCTTGTGAACCATGGTCGCTAGCACGTCGAATTCAGCCGACACGCGGCCTGAAAATCGATGGTATCGCGATATCGCCAAGTGCTGCGAGCCATAAAATTTCAATGCAATCAAATCGGGTAGAGCTACGATTTCGCGTTAAACACTACCCTAGCGCCGCACGAATCGGCCCCAAAAACGCCTGCACCCGTGCATCGGCATCGGCGGCATCAACCGCACCCGCAAGTGTCGCCACCAACGCGCTGCCAATCACGACCGCATCGGCGTGTTCCGCGATTGCTTTTGCAGAGTCAGCGTCTTTCACGCCAAAACCGACCGCGACTGGCGCTAGGCTGATGGCTTTGAGCGCTTCGACCGCGCTGCCCACTGCGCGTGGATCAAGCTGCGAGGCACCGGTAATGCCGGCAAAGCTAACGTAGTACAAAAACCCTTCCGCGTTTTCTGCCATATGCGCTCGGCGCTTGGGTGAGCTTGTCGGCGCAACCAAAAATATCTGCTGCAGCCCACGCGCGTTGAGATCGCGCTTAAACGTCTGCGATTCTTCGATTGGACAATCGACAATCAGTAGCGCATCCGCTCCGGCGGCTTTTGCGGCGTCAAAAAATGCATCGCGTGGGAACTGCAGGATTGGATTGAGATAGCCCATCATGACAATCGGCGTCTGATTGTCGTTAACCCGAAATTCCGCGATACATCGCAGCGCCTCGGTTAAATCGACGCCTTTTGCGATTGCGCGTTCGCTGGCCTTTTCAATGACGGGGCCGTCCGCCATTGGGTCAGAAAAAGGCATTCCCAGCTCAATCGCGTTCGCGCCAGCACGCACCAAGCTGTGCATGATGCCAACCGTCAGGCTCGGGTCCGGATCGCCGCAGGTAATAAATGGGATAAGCGCTTTTTTTGACGCTGACTTGAGTGCGGCAAAGGTTGTATCTAGTCGGGTATTAATCATCTCTATACCAATTTATCCCAACGCAGCCATCAATTCCGGCACCGCAACAAATAAATCGGCGACCAAGCCAATGTCAGCGACTTCAAAAATGGGTGCTTCGGAGTCTTTGTTGATCGCCACAATTGTGCCGGCGTCTTTAATGCCGGTCAGGTGCTGAATCGCGCCACTGATGCCGACCGCAATATAAAGTCCAGGCGCGATAATTTTTCCGGTTTGCCCAACCTGCATGTCATTTGGCGCATAACCAGCGTCGACTGCGGCGCGTGAAGCACCGGCACCGGCTTTCATTTTGTCAGCCAAATCATAAATAAGCTTGAAGTTTTCCTCGCTTGCAAGCGCGCGACCACCACTGATCACAACCGCTGCGCTTTGCAAATCAGGGCGCTCACCGCCGCCTGCCTCCAAGCCGACAAAACGTGTGTGATTCGGTAGCGCAACGTCAACCGTAATCGCCTCAATGCCAGCAACGCTCGCGCCGTTACCAACTGCTGCGAAAGACGCGGTGCGCACCGTGGCAACAACTGGCTGTGCTGTTGGCGCTTTGACGGTGGCGATAGCGTTACCTGCATAAATCGGACGCTGAAACGTATGGCTGTCGGTCACCGACATAATGTCGGAAATTTGACTCACGCCCAAAAGTGCGGCAACGCGCGGCATTAAATCTTTTCCAAACGTAGTCGAAGGCCCAAAGATATGACTGTAGCCGTTTGCTGCAGCGACCACTTGCGGTGCGTAGTTAGCAGCAATTGCGGTCGCATTTTCCGGATTCGATAAGCTCAATACTCGAGTGACGCCCTGTAATGCCGCAGCTTGTGCCGCTGCGGCGTCAAGATCGCTGCCTAAAATCAGAATTTCGATTGCAGCAGGTGAAAATTTGGCCGCACAGGTCACGCATTTGGCCGTGGACGCGTTGAGTTTGCCGTTCGCGTGTTCGGCGATAATCAATACTTTACTCATTACAGCAGTCCTTTTTGTTTGAGGGCGGCGACTAACGCAGGGACGTCGGCAACCATCACGCCTTTCTGGCGCTTTACCGGTGGCGCGTAGCTGACGTAAGTCAGATGGTCTCCAGAATCAACGCCCAAACTGTCAAAATCAATGATCGCACGCGGTTTAGCTTTCGCTTTCATAATGTCGGGCAGCTTGATAAAGCGCGGCGTGTTCAAGCGTAAATCCACGCTAAGCACGGCTGGCAGATCGACATCGAGCGTTTCTAATCCGGCGTCAACTTCGCGGGTTACGCGCAAGCTGGCGCCAAGGACTTCGACTTTAGAGGCGAAGGTTGCCTGTGGCCGGTCCCAAAGCGCTGCAATCATTTGCGCCGTTTGATTGGCGTCATCGTCAATCGCTTGCTTGCCCAAAATGACGAGGTCCGGCTTTTCTTGTTCGATTAGCTTCAAAAACACGCGCGCAGCGGTTAATGGCTGGATCGCACGGTCGGTTTTGACGTGAATGGCGCGATTTGCGCCCATCGCCAAGCCTGAATCCAATTGCTGCATCGACGTTTGCGCGCCAATGCTGACGACAATTACCTCGGTGGCTTTACCCTGCTCGCGTAGACGTAGTGCCTCTTCCAGGGCGATTTCGTCAAACGGATTGATCGAATGTTTGACGCCATCGGTTGCAACGCCGCTACCATCCGGTTTGACCTGCACCCGCACGGTGTAGTCCACCACGCGTTTAAGTCCGACTAAAATCTTCATAGGATCTATGCCTTGGATAAGTTTTTAATAGTTAAAGTTATAAAATTTACTTCGTCCGCTGTTTTTAGCGGAGATGCCAAGAGTAGCGAAGCCGAAGGTGAACGCCAAGGCAAAAGCAGCTTTTCAGGCAGATGCTTTCATGCGATGGTTCAGAGCTGTCAAAAACTTCGTCACAATAAGCGCAGGCTGTATGGCTAACCGCAAGATCTTTCACGCACCAAACTTTCGTCTTCAGGTTGCATTTGCGCTGCCGCTGGCGCTTTCACCGTTGAGTTTTGCCCTAGCACAAGCCCTTTGCGTCGCCCCAGACAAACCATGGGCGTGCGAGCGAGTGGGCGCAGGCGAGGAAGCCTATTGGGCTTGCGATGGCCGCTGGCAAACTGAACTTGCGCCGATACAAATGCCGAATGCACAGGCACCGACCGATGTCAGCGCGAAAAAAATTGAGTCTATAGACGGCAACAAGTTTTCATTAAGTGGTGGGGTTTCTCTTGTGCGTGGCCAACAAACACTGGACGCCCCGACAATTGAGCTGAATAAAACGGCGCAAACTGCGCGCACGATCGGTCCCTCCAAAATTGAAACACGCCAGCTGATCGCCTACGCCAATAGTATTGAGGCTGATTTAGCAAACGACAAAAGCACCCTCAGCGATGTGCGCTATGCCCTGAAAGATGGGCGTGGTAATGGCCGGGCGCGGCAGGCAGTGCAGCAGGGCGATACTAGCTCGCTTACCGGCGTCAGCTTTACTTCCTGCCCAGGTGATTTGCCCGCATGGCAGGTGCAGGCGAGGCAAATTGAGTTAGATCACGCCGCTGGTGTTGGCCATGCAAAAGATTTTAAGTTGGTTGTCGGTAAAATTCCGGTTTTCTATTTGCCATTCGCAAGCTTTCCTTTAACCGATGAACGTAAAAGCGGGTTATTGTCGCCGACTATTGGTGCAAATAGTGACGGCATTGATGTCTCCGTACCGTATTATTTTAACTTGGCGCCGAATTATGACGCCACGCTGGTCAGCCGAGTTATACAGCGCCGTGGTTTTATGTTGGGCTCTGAGTTTCGCTATCTGGGAATCGACACCGTTGCTACCGTAAATGCAGCCTTTTTAGCCCATGACCGCCTGCGTGATTTACCAGGCAGTGATAATCGTTATAGCGTTAATATTAATTTCCAAAGTCAGTTAAGTCCCACTTGGCGATTTGGCAGTTCATTAAATGAGGTCTCCGACGATTTTTATTTTGAAGATCTAGGTGATTCTTTAACCACCAACGCGACTAGTATTATAGCCAGTGAAGCGGGTTTTTATGGGCGTAATGTCAATCCGTTTTTTGGTTTATGGAACGCCGGGTTAACAGTAGATCGTTTCGAGATTATTGATCCGGCAAATATAAATGCGATCGATCCATATCGCCGCGCGCCGCGTATTTATTTTAATAGTGAAAACTATGTAGGCCCGTTCAGCTATGGCGTCAAGTCCGAGCTGGTGCATTTCCGTCGTGAAGTTGGTTATGAAGGCTCGCGTTTCGATGTGATGCCATTTGCGCGCGTGGAATTGCGGAAATCTTTTGGCTACATTCGTCCTGAACTGAGTTTTCGCCATACCCGCTATGATATTTCGCGCTATTCGTTAAACGACCCGCTTATTGGTAGCAATGGCCCGACACGATCATTACCGATCGCTTCGATTGACGCGGGCCTCTATTTTGACCGTGCTAGCGCCCTGTTTTTTCCGAATTTGCGCCAAACTTTGGAGCCTAGGCTTTATTACTTGCGCGCGCCTTTTCGCGATCAACATGATTTTCCGGTGTTCGACACCACTGAATTGGATTTCAGTTTTCCGCAGCTATTTCGCACCAACCGCTTTTCTGGAGCCGATCGCCAAGCTGACGCCAATCAAGTGGCGGCAGCAATTACCACGCGCTGGATTGACGACGTCGCCGGGGTGGAAAAAATCAGGCTGAGCGTCGGACAAATTCGCTATTTTGACGACAGCAATGTGACGCTAGATAATTCGCAGCCCTTTACGTCCAGTGCGGGTGTCTGGGTGGCAGAAGCGCAAGCGCAGTTGGGTGAACGCTGGCGGGTAAGTCTTGCGAATCAGTTTGATCCGGAATTGTCGCGCACGCGCCTGTCTGCAGTGCGTTTGCAGCGTAATTTTGATAATGCAGGCTTGCTTAATATTGGGTACCGCTACCGCTTTGATCGACTTGAACAAACAGATATTTCTGGCTTAGTCCCGATAAATGAGCGCTGGTCGTTGATTGGCCGCTGGAATTATTCCTTACCTGAGAAGCGCACGCTTGAAGGCTTGGCCGGGTTTGAGTATCGAAGCTGCTGCTGGCGTTTGCGCGTGTTAGGGCGGCATTATTTACGCGCTGGTACGCTACAAGGCCGAAATTCAATCTTTTTTGAGCTTGAACTGAACGGTTTAGGCGTTTTGGGTCGCAAAACAGATCGTCTGTTGGACAATGCTATTGTCGGATTTTCCGACCTATTTCCGGATTCATAAAAAATGATGTCTTTTAATTCGCTTCGGCACGCCGCACTGCGATCAAACTTGCCGCGCATACTTCTGCCACGTTCAATTTTGCCACGCTCAATTTTGCTGAGCGCAGCAATTCTAGCTTTGGCTCCAACATTTTCTTTTGCAGCTGCTGAACCGGTTGACGGCATCGCAGCGCTAGTTGAGGACGATGTGATTTTGAGCAGTGAGCTGGGTGGCGCTATGCTAAACATTCGCCGTCAATATGCCGGTAAAGAGGATCAGCTGCCGCCGCAAAATGTGCTGGAAAAGCAGCTGCTTGAGCGTTTGATTATTGGCAAATTGCAAGTAATCCGTGCGCAAGAAACGGGCGTACAGGTAACCGATACGGAAATTGACCAAGCGGTTGCGCGCGTTGCCGGTGGCAACAAAATGACCACCGAGCAACTTGCCGCCGCTTTAGAACAAGATGGTTTGCGTCTGAGTGACTTTCGCAGCACCATGCGTGACGAAATTTTGACGCAAAAACTACGTCAACGTGTGGCGCAGAGCCGTTCTGACGTCAGTGAGTCGGAAATTGATATTTTGATGGCATCTGGGCAGCTTAAGCAGGGTGAAATTAAGCTGGCGCAAATTCTAGTTGCACTTCCAGACAACGCCAACAGCGAACAGCTCGAACTTGCTAAGCGGAAAATTGATGGCGTAAAAAAGCTGATTGACGAAGGGAAAATGGAGTTCTCAGCAGCAGCGATTCGTTATTCCGATGCTGAGCAAGCACTGGATGGCGGCGTCATTGGCTGGCGCCGTTACGATCAAATTCCAGGCGCATTTGCTGAGGCGTTGGCAGGATTGAAGCCCGGCGAAGTCACCAACGCGGTGCGGTCACAAAGTGGCCTACATATTTTGAAAATTCTGGAAGCGAAGTCCGATTCGCAAGTGATGGTCACCGAGTTTAGTGCGCGGCATATCATGGTTAAAGTAGATGAATTGACCAGTGATGCGCAAGCTGAAAAGAGAGTGCGAGATATCAGCGAAAGCTTAACCGGCGGTGCAGATTTCGCTGATTTAGCAAAAAAATACTCCGGCGATGCGCAAACGGCGGTGTTAGGCGGCGATATGGGTTGGTTTGACTTACAAACCTACGGCACCACTTACGCTGAGATAATTTCAGCGCTGAAAGATGGCGAGGTTAGTAAGCCGTTTAATACCGAAGAAGGCTGGCATATTGTTAAACGGATTGGTACACGCGAATTGGACCGCACCAAGGACTATGCCCGCAACCAAGCGCGTGACAGCATTCGCGAGCGTAAATCAGAGGAGGCGTATCAGCAGTTTGTACGTCAATTGCGCAATGAAAGCTTTGTTGAACTGCGTTTAGAAGGTGTGCCAAAGGATGATTTGGAACTAGACGATGACGCTGCCAAGGCGCTCGAAGACGAAACGTCTAAACAGTTGCGCGAAGAACAGCGAAAGGCCGATGCTGCGGCTGAGCGCCAGGAATAAAGGCGCAGTTAGATAAAGCCTAAGCTTTAAAAGCAGCATAGGCTCTAAACATTACGCACTAAGGCGAACGAATTGAATACACGAGCATTGCGGATCGCAATTTCAGCAGGTGAGCCTGCTGGGATTGGCCCGGAGTTAATTGCAAGGGCGATTGAGCGTGGTGCAGGCGGTGCTCAACTTGTGTATGTCGGCGACCCAAGCCTGCTTGAGTCAGCCAGTCGCGTGGTGCGAACCAGCTTCAAAATTGAACGCTTTGACCCAGCGTACTATGGCCCAATGCCGCCCGCGACGGTTTATTTCGTGCCGCAAAAGTTGGCGCAAGCGAACGAGTTCGGGTTTTTAAGGCTAGCCAACGCACCTTATGTGCTCAGTGTTTTGCAGCGTATCGCAGCAGGTTGCCAGTCCGGCGAATTTGATGCAATGGTGACCGGCCCGGTGCACAAAGGCGTCATCAACGATGCCGGGATAAGCTTTTCTGGGCATACCGAGTTTTTACAGCAACTCAGTGGTGGTGCGCCGGTGGTTATGTTGTTGGCGACTGAGAAGCTTAAAGTGGCGCTGGTTACGACGCATCTAGCGTTACGCCATGTCGCGGCTGAAATAACGCCAATGCGCTTGAATAGCGTTATTCGTACTTTGGACCGCGGCATGCGTGAGCAGTTTGGCTTATCAGTACCGCGAATTGGCGTGCTCGGCTTGAACCCACACGCGGGTGAAGGCGGGCATTTGGGCGTGGAAGAAATTGAAATTATCGAACCCGTACTGCGTGATTTGCGTACAAGCGGCATCAATTTGTTGGGCCCATGGCCTGCGGACACGGCGTTTGTGCCCCAGCGCTTGAATGAGGTGGACGTGATTTTGGCGATGTATCACGACCAGGGGCTGCCGGTTTTGAAAGCACAAGGGTTTGGTGAAGCGGTAAACATTACCTTAGGATTGCCATTTATTCGCACTAGTGTCGACCATGGCACGGCTCTTGAGTTGGCCGGTAAAGCCCTCGCGCGCCCAGAAAGTTTGTACGCAGCCATCGATTACGCGCTCAAGTTAGCGGCTTTAAAGCGTCCAGATAGCGCGCACCTAGATATTTCGCAAGGAGCCATCGCGCAATGAGCCATACCCCCCGTAAACGCTTTGGTCAAAATTTTCTACGCGATACTGGCGTCATTGATCGAATCGTTGCTGCAATTGCGCCAGAACCCGGCCAAGCGATGCTCGAAATCGGCCCCGGCCAAGGTGCAATGACGCTACCGCTGTTGCGCAAACTGGGGCATTTGACTGCCATCGAGTTAGACCGTGATTTGATCGCACCGCTGGCACAAATGTGTGCGGGTGCTGGCACATTAAATATCATTAGCGCGGATGCGTTGAGCGTTGATTTCAGCGCATTGGCCGCAGCGGCCGGGCAAAAATTACGCGTGGTGGGTAACTTGCCTTACAACATCTCCACACCGCTAATTTTTCATCTGCTCAGCCATCTGGATGCGATCAGCGATATGCATTTTATGCTGCAAAAAGAAGTCGTGGATCGCATGGCGTCTTTGCCCGGCAGCAAAGTCTATGGCCGCTTGAGCGTGATGGCGCAAGCGCAGGCGCAGGTCACCTCGGTATTCAAAGTGGCACCAATTTCTTTTTGGCCCGTGCCCAAAGTAGACTCGGCAATCGTGCGATTGCAGCCGCACGCAGTCCAATTACCCGCAGTAGAACACGCGGCACTGGATACGCTCACCCGCCTAGCGTTCAGTGCGCGCCGTAAAACCTTGGCGAACGGCGTGATGCCGGTGTTAAGCGCGCTGCAAATTGCGGCGGTGGGCATTGACCCAAAACGCCGAGCCGAAACCTTGTCGCAAGCCGAGTTTCAAACGCTGGCGCGGGCTTTGCTGAGTTTGAAGTAAGGTCGCCTGACCTGGCTAACGTGCGGCAGTTACGCTGCGCGCAACCGGCACCCAAAACAACATCAACAGCGCCGCACACGCCGCACACAGCGCGCTGGCGCTAAATGCCGCGAGCGGCGATACGCGCTCCCAAATTTCGCCAAACAGCCAGCTGGCGGGTAATAACGGCAGGCCGGAGGCCAGGTAAAACCAGCCAAACGCGCTGCCTTTCTGCGCCGGGTCTAATACATCGGCGACCAGCGCTTTTTCCACACCCTCGGTTGCCGCGCTGACCAAGCCGATGCCGCAAAACATAAGCACCAGTGCGGTAATTGAGCTGGGAACTAACGCAAATGCCAGATACAGCGCGGCATATAGTGTCCAACCCGCCACCAGCAGCGGCTTGCGCCCAACCCGGTCGGACCAACTGGCGAGCGGCGTGGTCAATACGGTCGCCACCGCCGCCATCAGCGCCCAACACAGCAAGGATTGACTCATGCTCAGGCCCAGATCCCGTGCGCGCAGCAGTAAAAACATATTGCTGGAATTGCCCAGGCTAAAAATAGCGAGCGCGATCAAATAGCGCTTGAAAGGATTCGGTAGCGTGCGCCATCGCCAATTTCTTTGCACCTTTTTTGCGCCCGTATCCGCAAGCACAGGCGCACTTTCTTTGATCTGAATCGCCAAGAACACGCATAGCGCGCCCGGCAGCAGCGCCCACATCAGCACCTGTTGAATATCGGCACCGCCTGCAATCAGCGCATACGCCAACAATGGCCCAATGACCGCACCCGCATGATCCATGCTGCGGTGCAGGCCAAAGGCCAAACCGCGTTGGCTGGCCGGTACAGATTCACTCAACAGCGCATCACGCGGTGCGCTGCGTAATGCTTTGCCGAGTCGGTCTAAGATGCGCAGCGCAAACACCCCCAAAGCAGTGCTGACCAGGGCATACATCGGCCTAGCTAATGCGGCAAAGGTATAGCCCAAAACCGCCGGCAGTTTGCGCGTAGCAAAGCGATCCGACAGTGCGCCCGAAACCAGCTTCAAAATCGCGGTCATGCTTTCCGCCACGCCTTCCATCAAGCCCAAAAAGCGCGGCCCCGCCAGCATCACGCTGGACAGATACAGTGGCAGTAATGGGTAAACCAATTCACTCGCGCTGTCATTAAGCAAGCTAATCGCGCCCAATAGCCAAACGGTTTTGGGTAGGCTGCGTAAGCTCATTGGTTTGCCAGAGGTGCCGGAAGCGCCAGCATCAGGGCGCTGGCAAGTGATTTTACAGGCATCAGTTTCGTTCGGCCATTGGCAGCGGATAAGGACATTAGACCTGAAAAGGAAAGGTCTGTGGCGAACGCCTGGGGTCTGTGCGCCGATGGGCTTAGGACCGCCCAAAGCGGCGGAAATGCGGGTGGATAGCGTGGGTTTCAATTCACCGGAATTTGAAGAAAAACCCGTCATAGAAGGCATCAACGAGAAGGAAGGACTGTTAGTTGATGAGCAATTCAATAAAGTGGCGGGCGTGCTCATTGTGGTGTATCCGCTGGGAAGCGGTGCGCGCATGGTCGTTCGCTTCCGAAGTACTGACATTGAGAACTGGCGGCATGAAGAGGAGGATTACTTTTGGGGTATCGTCGATAAATTAGTTGGTGATTGTTGGAATGAAAAGCTTGATACAAATGGCTATAACCTGTCGGAGCCATTTACGGGTTAATCCCTGGATGTCTTTGCCCTTGCATTGCTCAAGATTGGTTGTGAATTTTGAGCCGAAACAAACGTTTATTGCATACGCCTCAAAACTTCACCTTTTTGAAAATGAATAACGTGCTTTGGCCGAAGTCGTGCGACGCCATCAATGGCAACCCGTCGATTTTCAATCAATAGCCGTAACGCACTTTGCAGGTTATCAGGGAAACAATTGTATGTTTCAAGCAAATCGGCGAATTGCGCAGTATCCACGCATTTGGAATCCCCAACATTTGGAATCAGACTAAGCCAAGCATTCATTAACGTGTTTTGCGTATTAGACTCTCTCTGCTCGGTCGCACCAAAAAGATCTCCATTCATACCCATACGCTCATCGCGCCTGCCGAGCTTTAGGTTGTTATTTTGACGAAGTTGGGTTCCAGTACTTCCACTGGCGTTCGTTGCGAATTCGATC
>JBBQBR010000015.1:0-12722 GCA_038317875.1 Lysobacterales bacterium | reverse complement strand
GCTCGGTAGGGCTGCTATCTTAGTGGCGGCCAAACATTTTCAGCGCGTGCTTCGACATCGGGAACGCCTGCTAACACGGCACTAAACTTTTCCTTGCTCGCCTGACTGCGCGATACGACCACCCCGTCCGCCGGCATCTTTCTTCTGTTCGCTTTTTTTAAGCTCACCTTTGCAGCAAGTTCGCCTTCTAAAACGGCATCAACATTTGCATCTTTCATATTAAAGCGAATGCCTAGGTGCAACCAAAGTACTTGCCAAAAGCAAACCGGCCACCAGCGAAATCACCAATAGCAGCATGGAAATCGCCGTATCTAAGCCTAGAAAAACGTCTTTTTGAAACACAAAGAACAGGCTTTTGAAGCCGACTGAACCGGGCACCAGCAAGATAATCCCGGGCAAGCGAATCAACGCACCGGGTCTTCTACTCATCCGGGCGTAGATATTTGCGGTCAACGCGACAATTAAACCGGCGAAAAATACGCCGAATTCTGCGCCGTAAAGATCGCCGCCCACGCGGGTGCTGGCATAACCCAAAATGGCGGCGCCAATCGCGAGTGGATAGTCTTTAGGCAGGGCTTTAAACAAAACTGCAAACGATGTCGCGGAAACCAACAGCCCCGTCCAGGCGACCCATTCCGGTGTAAGTTGCGCCGCGCTGGGAAGCGCGGTCATCCCTAAAATTTTAGCGACTTCGGCGCCCACAAGCGCACCAAACGCAAGCTTTAGCAAGGTCGCGAGCGCGCCCGCCATGCGCGCAGTGCCGCTGACTAGATGCTGGGTCGCGATTTCTGCCGCAGCGCTCGTAATGCTCAGGCCAGGAATCAAAACAATCACGCTCGCCAGCAGGGCGCGGCGATAATCGATGGCAAAAAAGTGCGCAGCGCTGGTCACTAAAAACGCCGCGACAATTGCGCAAAGCGCGTCCAATCCGCTTTCAAAGCGGCGTCGAACGCCAAACGTCAAATGCAGCAGCGCCAAAACCGCGCCAATCGTGGCGGCCAGTAAAATTTCTATCCAAGCAGCGCGCAATAGCGCCGCAACACCAGCACTGGCCAAGGTAAATCCAAGCAACGTTTCCAGCCAGAACCAGCCTGCCGCTACCGGTGCGCTCGCCAAGGTTAGTGCGCGGGCACCGCTTTGAGCATTGAGTTCGCCAGAAATCACGCGTTCAGCGATGTCGTCAACCGCACATAGCGTACGCAGATTGATAGCACCCGGAGTCAAGCGCAGCACGCGCACAAGATTTTGCGGGGCTACGTCATGGCTCTTTGCGGTTGGGGTCAAGCTCAGAATAATTGCAGTTGGACTGGACCAAACGGCGGCATCCAAACCTAATTTACGCCCGACAGTATCCAGTGCATTTTCCAACCGCGCGGCCGTCGTGCCTGTTTCATGTAGTTTGACCGCCAGCAGCGCGATAAAGTCAGTTTTCGCCTCGAACGAATTTTCTAAAGCGATCGCGGACATTGCACTAATGCTGAAAGGCTATGACGATTGCGACCAGCATGAACAACGCTGCAGCCCAGCATAGATTGATCAACCAGACCAATACTGACGGCATGCCGGCATCTGGCCTTTGCCGCAACACGACGGTGGTGCTGGCAAAATCATGGATCGCTTGGCGACGTGCGCTAATCGGTTGGGTGACAAAAGTAAGCAGGAAAAACCAAGTGCCAATGAGCTTCACAAATTCGCGCAAACACGCCTGTGCAAAACTAATGCGCTGCGCTTGGGTGTTCACTACGACTAAACCGGCCGCCATTTTCCCCGGTGTCGCCATGTTGGAACTAGCGTTGAATAGCGCGTAATAGCTGATCGTTAGCAGCGCTGGAAACGCGACAGCGGCGATCGCAAACGCGTTAGCGGTCGCGCTGTTGGAGCCCAGTCCAGTCATTCCCGATGCACCCATCCCAAGGCCAAATAGCAGCATCAACACAAACATTAAAAAATAGACCACGATGGTCACAATAAACGTGTCGATCATCAGCGCCGCCGCGCGTCGCCAAAACCCAGCGTATTCGGATTGACTAAGATCTTTTGCTGCCGCCACACCTTGATTTAGTTGACCAGGATAGACTGGCGCGGCATAGGGCGAATAAGCTGGCGGCGGCGCTGGCATCGTTGGCGCAGCATAGGGCGTGCTTGCACTTGACGGGCTTGCACTTGACGGGCTTATACTTGGCGGGCTGGTAGTGGGCGCTGCAGCGGTTCGTAGTTGGGGAATTTGCGCGACCGACAGCCATTCCTGCATACCATCAATCCAGCCCAAATCTTGAGCACCGAAGCGCCCTTCAAGAATGTAGCCTTGCGCTTCTTCGATACTGAAAGGGCCGAATTGTTGACCATCACGTTCCAGATACACCACTGCCATGCGAACCACCGATTTTATTTAGCCTATTGATAAGTTTCTGCTGATTCGCTTCGCCACCGCAAACCACTTTTCGACTGATTCGTTTACGCCTAAAAGCTCATCGCCGCAGCATTTAAAATGCCACACACAACGCTGATTCCGGCCAAAAGAACTGCCGATGCCGGGCGATCTGCGCTGATGCTAGCACCCAGTTGCGGCATGATCAGCCGCAGCAATGTATAGACGCCAAGTTGCAACGCCATGGCAACCAAGCTCCATTGAATCAATGCCATCGTGCTAACGCTGTGCAAAATAGCCGCCGCTACGGGCAGTGCAAAACCAATCAATGCACCGACCAGCGCAATCGCAGCGCTCACATTCCCGTCGCGAATCAACGCCAATTCGTTATGCGGGGTTAGAAAAGTGTAAATTGACCAAAACACACACAGCAACAGCGCCGCCATCGCAAAATAGCTTAAAAAGTGCGGTAGCGCAGACAGATAATTCGGCAGCATGGGCGGTTCCAGCGTAGTTGAGATCGTTGACGTGTTGGCAGTCTAACAAGTCTCAGTGAAGGTGACACGCTAGACGAGTCTGATGAAAAGCGCCCAAACCAACTAAATCGCAGCTAAAAGATCACACAGGGAGTGGAAAAGTTCATAAGTGATTAAGCTTTGCGGCGTAGCGTTTGCGTTGTTCCGATTTGCGAACGCTGTTGAGCTTTCACCATGTCCAGTATCGTGCGTTACACCTTGATTGCCGCTTTTGCGCTGAGTGCGTTCGCAACAAATGCTTGCGCACAAACTCGAACCCAATATTCTGGGGTACAAAGTCCCGAACCGCAAAATGCTGGTCGGCAAAATGCGGGACCTGGCTATGACTTTGCCCGTGTGATTAACAGCCAGCCCATTTATGAAACGGTAGAAATTGACGAAGGCCGCGACGTTTGCCGAAATGAGCAAGTGCGCATTCCGCAATATTCGCAGCAATATGATGCACGCCCGCGATCGGAAACCGCCTCGGTATTTGGCGCCATTTTGGGCGGCGTGATTGGCAACCAATTTGGCAGTGGCCGCGGCCGCGCCGCTGCAACCGTTGCTGGCGTCGCCTTAGGTTCGGCGATTGCCAACGATAATCAACGCCAGGATCGCTATCGCAGCCGTTATGAGCGCACCATCGTGAGCACCGAACGCGTATGCAGCTATGAACCCCGCGTACGCACCGAGCGCCAGCTCATCGGTTACAACGTGCGCTATGACTACAAAGGCCAAATTGGCGAAACCACCACCCGCAATCAGCCCGGCAGCACCATTCGCGTCGCGATTGCAGTGACCGCGATTGAAGATTGATTTCATGTTCTAAGATCTAGCTGAATTGACACCGCTTGGATATCCATACGGCGTAAACTTTGCATCAGGCCGCAGTGACCGCTATGGCCTGATTTTTTTTGCAAAGGAGCTTTATGCGTGCTGATCCTGCAATTGATGGACGCGATATCCCGCCTTCTGAAATTACTACCGAAGCCGACTATAAAAGCTTTTATCAACTTAGTAGGCGCGGTTTTTTGCAGGCCGCAGGATTGGCAGCAGGATTGGCAGCAGGCGCGACTGCAACGGCCTCGGTTTTTGCGACAGGTTTCAAAAATCTCAGCCCGCCGATTCAAAACTTGGTGAAGAATCCAAACTTTGTGAGCGCACAAGAGCTGACCACCTGGAACGACGCAACTTCGTACAACAATTACTACGAATTTGGCCTCGACAAAGACGAACCACAATTCCAGGCCAAAGACTTCGCGCCATTCCCGTGGAACATCGAAATTGCCGGGGAATGCGAAGTGAAAGGCACCTTTAGTTTTGCGCAACTGATCAAAGGCATCGCGCTTGAAGAGCGCGTGTATCGACATCGCTGCGTCGAAGCGTGGTCGATGGTGTTGCCTTGGGCCGGGGTGCCGTTGGCAGATGTGCTAAAACGCTTTAAACCCACATCGAAAGCAAAATACGTCGCTTTCACCGCCCTGAAAGACCGCAGCCGTATGCCGGGGCAAAATTACGCCAGCCTCGATTGGCCCTACCGCGAAGGACTGCGCATGGATGAAGCGATGCACCCGCTCAGCCTGCTTGCCACCGGGCTTTATGGGCGCGTGATGCCGAATCAAAACGGCGCACCGTTGCGCCTTATTACGCCATGGAAGTACGGTTTTAAGGGCGTGAAGGGCATCGTCAAGATAGAGTTTGTTGAACGCCAGCCCTTTACCAGCTGGAACGATACCGCCCCAGATGAGTACGGCTTTTATGCCAACGTCAATCCGAAAGTTGACCACCCGCGCTGGTCCCAGGCGAGCGAACGTAAATTGACCGGCTCCGGTTTTTCATTATTTCGCAGCAAACGCGTCGAAACGCTGCCGTTTAACGGCTACGCGCGCCAAGTGGCGGGCTTGTATACCGGCATGGATTTACGGGCGAATTTTTGAGGCTTTGCTTGATTCCCTTGATCGCATTTTTTGCTGCTAAACCCAGCCCCGCGCCACCCGCTCCGCCGCTGACAATAGTTCTACTTGCACCGCGACAAACACCGTGTCATCGCCCGCGATCGTGCCCGCTTGCCCAGGCAAGGGTTGCGCATCTAAACGCACCGCCAGCGCCCCGGCAAAACCCGGTGCGGTGTGCAGCACTAATAAATTTGGCACCACCAACGTCACCGATACCAGCTTAAAACCCGGAACGCCGGGCTGCATGTAGCGGCCATCCTGCTTTTGATAGCCCAAAATCTTAAGCTTGCGCGATAACGTCGATTGCGTCAGCACGTGCCCGCGCGCTGCTAAGGCGGCAAGCAGCTCCGATTGATCAGCTATCAATTCGTTTGCGAGCAAGATTTGTAAGTCAGCATCAAGCGGCATGATTAAGCCTCGAATTTTGCGCATATTATGCAGCCAATTTGAATTTTACGCTGATTTTCCGAGACTACAGCCGCTATTCAATGACTCAAATATAGTGACAGCGCTTCGCGAAATAGCGTTTCAATGAACATGAGATGCATGCTTAATGACCTCGGCTGCCCATTGATTCAGGCGCTTGCCTGCGGCTTGCGCAGCAACCGGTTCGGCACCATGAACTTCTGACGGAACGCGTAGCATAAGTTTGCCCGATGCTGGCTTTTCTGGTTTGACGCCTTGTTCCTTGCAATCGGCAAGAAAGTCCTACCAGGGTGCGGACGGTGGCAACGCCATTGTTCGCCCTTGAGAAGGATTTTGACGCGAGACCCTTGTCGCTCCAGCACCTGCCCACCAAGCCCAACGATCAAGGATCAAGGATCAAGGATTCAATGTCTGCGAAGACAACTGACGCTGAAGTTGCCTTGGTAAAAATGCCCCGGCAAAATCTAAAAACAGCTTTGGAATCGCCTGCACTGGCGCTTGCGCATCAAAATTGAATGATTCCAACGGCACAAATCGATCCCCTGCAAATACACCAGCACCACGCGATTTGCGCCATCAACATCCAATATTCCAATACGCCAGCCGCCTCCTACAGGCGCAGCTTGCGCACGTGGTCATGCCCGCCGCTGCCGGGGAGCACTTCGATTACCCCACTTTTGCACACGCTTAAGCACGCCATTTTGCGCTGCGCTTAGGCACACTTCACGGCTAGATTTTATTAAAGGCAGGCCGACAAACATGGAAACCACACACTGCGCGCTCATGGTCGCAATCGAATTTCCGGTGCCCGAATCGGGCATGCCGGCGCGGCCGAATATTTATTTTGATCGGGATTTAGCACAACCGCTGGCAAATCAGTTGGCGTTTGAGCTGGGCAAACAGCTGCCTAGTCTGGACGGACTGGGTTTGGTTTGGATGGCTGCGTGTTACGACCAAGCGCAAATTTTGCAGCCAGGATTGCCAGTTCATTCGGCGCTGGCGGCGCTGTACACGGCCGGCATGCGCAATTCAGGCGATGCGGTCGGTGCAAATTCTGCGCAGGTAATGACCCTACAGGCGCTACGTGGGGCCGCACCTGTGCCAGCCCTGAAGGTTGATGAGCGGCTACTGGGTGGGCCAGTGGTGTTTTTACCGTTCGCGATTGTTGGCAGCGCTAATCTTGTCAACAAAGCGCGCGCAATTTTGGAAGAAAAATTGCTCGACACCGGCTTAACCGACGCGCGTACCGCGTTAATGCTCAATCAAGCGCTGGGTTGCGACGCGGAACATGCGCGCCTAATGACTTTAGATGACTTGGCGGCCCTGTGTGCGGTGCAGCTGGAACACATGGGCCTTGCGCCGGTTTGGCAGATATTGGAAGCCGCCATTTTTCGTCCGGACATTTCCATATCGACACAAATTGGTTGCGCTGCGCTAAGTTGGCATGCAGGCAAGCTTCAGTTCGAAACCGCAGGCCCGGGCAATTTGAGCTTGGCTGCGTATAGCGATCAAGTACTAGAGGCGCGCAAAGCCAGCGCAGTTCTGAGCGCGCATGGTTTGGCAGTAGTGGCGCAATTTCGCGCGAGCGGGACGCTCGAAGTGGGGATTAGCTTTTGGATAGACTGGTTTATGGATGCGCCGGTATGTGAGGTCAAAGTCTGTAATGACCCGCGCTTAGGCGTGGTGCTTTATCAACTGTATGATGCGAGGAACACCCTTATCGGACTCGTATTTCCGCGCCAGCCTTCGGCGCATCGGGATGTTTTGCAACGATTTGCCGATCAAGCACCGCGATTTAGCTAGCGTCGCGATAGTTTTAATTGCAGAGCAAAAGCGATTCATACGCCTTAAGCGCCTTGCTGCACTAAACTATTGCGTGAAGTGTGCCATTGTTCCAAACAAGCACAGCATTCCAAACAAGCACAGCGCGGAGCCTTTGCATGCAGTATCGAATCATCTTTAAATACATCAGCGGACGAAAGCGCGGCACCAGCGAGGTTTTCCCTTTGCCGCGCTTTGCTTCAGAGTTGAAAATTGGCCGCGACCCCGCGTGCGAAGTGCGGTTCGATCCGATGAGCGATACCGCTGTCAGCCGCCACCATGCTTCGGTGCAGTGGGTTGACGGCGATGAGCGTGAGTATTCGATTGTCGATTTGCTGAGCAGCAACGGCACTTTTGTCAATAACGAGCGGGTTGAGAACTCGCACCCACTTAAAAGCGGCGATCTATTAGAGTTTGGCCGTGGCGGACCGAGTGCGCGCATCGAAATTCAGGCTGAGCCAAGTTTTGACAACACACTTGCACCGGCGACGAAAATGCTGGAAAAAGTGCCGCAACCACCCGTTAAATGACGGCTCCTGACTAAACTACGTTTTGCTTAGGCAAAACACCTACGCCAAACCTGCTTGTTGGCCCATCAAATTACCGCCTGCCTAACCTAGGATTGCGAGCCCAATATGACTGAATCGAACTTACCCCGAGCACCAGATGATCGCCGCCGAGGCATTTATTTGCTACCGAATTTGCTGACTACCTGCGCCATGTTCGCGGGCTATTACGCCATCGTTGCCAGCATCAACGGGCACTGGGTGGACGCGTGCGTGGCGGTGTTTGTTGCCGCATTTTTTGACGGTATTGACGGCCGCGTGGCGCGCCTGACTAACACGCAAAGTGCCTTTGGCGTGCAATACGATTCGCTGTCGGATCTAATTAGCTTTGGCTTAGCGCCCAGCCTGATTATGTATAACTGGTCTTTGGTACATCTAAAAGATATCAACCCGATGCTGGGCAAGCTGGGTTGGCTGGCAGCTTTTCTATATGCCGCGTGCGCCGCGTTACGACTGGCGCGCTTTAACGTGCAAGTGGCGGTACAAGACAAGCGCTTTTTTCAAGGTTTAGCAAGCCCAGCAGCGGCCGGAGCTTTGGTTAGCTTTGTTTGGGCGGTCGAAAAAATGGGCGGCGACGGTGGCGGTGTGCGTTGGATTACGCCCGTCTTTACCGTGGTCGTGGCGCTGGCGATGGTCAGCAATTTGCGCTACTACAGCTTTAAAGCGTGGCCGGAAAAAGTTCGTTTTTTGTGGGCGATTCTGATCGTGCTGATGATTGCAGGCATAGCGTTAAATCCGCCGTTGGCACTTGTGGCAATCTTTTTCGCGTACATTTTATCTGGGCCAATAATGACCATCCTAGGAATACGCCAGCGCCGCGCGCAGCATGCATCCGGGAGTAAAACAACTGACGACGATGACACACAGGATCATGATCAGTGATTGCCGGCGCTGACTTGGCAGCACGTCTTGCATCGACAAGCGCGCCCGCAGCGGAAAGTCATTCGAGCAGCGTCGCTAACATCGGTGCCCATGAATTGACTGTGCTGGCAGATTTGTCACAGGCGTTCGCGCAGTCGATAGATTTGAATCAAACCTTGCGCGAAGCGGTCACGCGCATCGCGCAACACATGCGGGCGCAAGCGGCGAGCCTATTTTTACTGGACCCACTTACTGGCGATATCGTCTGCCGCGCAAGCGCCGGGCCGGTGGATGTGGTGGGCTTGCGCATCCAATATGGGCACGGCATTGTAGGGCGCACGATCGCTGAGAATAAAGTACAGCTGGTACGCGATGTGCAGCTGGATCCTGACTATATTGGCTCTGGCGTGCGGATAAATAATTTTTCGCCGCGCACAATGGTGTGTGCGCCACTAACGGGCGTCGATGGCGCCATTGGCGCGCTGCAAGTCATCAATAAGCAGGGCGATGAACTGTTCGGCAATGCCGACGCGGATATGTTGCGGCTGCTGGCGGTGCCGACCACGATGGCGCTTGCAAACGCACGCCTAGCGGTAGAACTATTGGAGCAAAATCGCATTCGGCGCGAATTTGAGTTAGCGCGTCAAATGCAAAAAACGTTGTTTCCTAAACGCCGAGTTGGCTACGCAGTGAACGCAATCAACCGGCCGGCACGAGAGATTTCCGGGGATTTCTACGATTTTTTTGATCTAGCCGATGGCCGCATTGGCTTTGCCATTGGTGATGTGTCTGGCAAGGGCATGGACGCTGCCATGCTGATGGTGCGCGCCAGTGCGCTGCTGCGGTTTTTTGGCAAGACCGGCGTTGCACCGCATGCGTGGTTGGCCCGCGCGAATGATGAGCTTGCCGAAACCGTGCGGTTTGGGATGTTTGTTTGCGCGCTGGTCGGTTATTACGAGCCGGATACCGGTATGGTTTGGTTTTCAAGCGCTGGATTTCCGCCCGTATTGCTGCACATCGACGGCGAAACGACGATGCGGGAATTGCCCGCGCACGGCCCGCCGCTGGGGGTAATCGCACCGATGCAATATGACTCAGAGGGCGTGTGCGTCGCCGGGGCTAGTTTTTATGCATTTTCCGACGGCATGACCGATATCCGCGATAGCAACAACCAAACCATTGGCGTTGAAGGCGTGAAAGCGGTGATCAATCGGGTTGCGCGGCTTAGCCCGCCCGCGCGTCTACGCGGTATGCTGCATCAATTACGGCTACAGCATTTGCCCGACGATACCACCGTATTGCTAGTCGCCGAGGGGCCGCAACCGCCGCGCCTGCTGAGCGAAATCGGCTGTCTGAGTGACGCGGGTAATTTACGCGAACTGCGTAATTTGATGCGGCAAACGCTGGTTCGGCTTGGTTTTACCGGCGATATTTTTGAGCAAATCGTATTGAGCGTGGACGAAGCACTGGCAAACATCATTCGCCACGGCTATGGCGGGCACGACGATGGCCGTTTGGAGCTATCCAACTGGCTGATTGGCCGCGAACTACATTGCGTCCTGCGTGATTTTGCCCCGCGTATTGATGCCACTTGCATCCATCCACGAGACTTAGCGGAATGCAAAGCGGGTGGCCTAGGCATCAATTTGATCGACATGACCTTTGATCGCTGGGCTTTTAGCGCGCCAGAATTCGGTTTAGGTAATGTGCTGACGATGGTAAAAGCACTGCCTTAGCTTTGCTGAGCTTTGAATAGAAGACATAAGCACCCCGTCAGGCTGCGCCTGCCATCCTTCCAAGGGAGGGGAATAGATAAGTTTCAGCATTATTCCCGTTGGACGTCACTGACATAGGTTGAAATTCGGAGGTAGCAGCAGAAACCGCGATTGATTGAAAATCAACGTTTGCGCCGCCACAACTTCCTGATAATCTGCGAACGAACTTTTGCAAGCAAACTGAGGCGAAAATGCGCGTAATTATTGATTTGTCCGAACAAGATCTTGACCACTTTCGCTCGGCAATGCGCCGGGCTCGCGAGTCCGCCGCGCATTTGACCAGCGAGGAGATCACCGCCGCTGCGTTGAAGCTATTGGAGGATACGCGCGATATCCAAGTACCTGACTTTGTCGGGGCGCGTATGCGCAAACTCAACACCATGATCGCCATGGTGCACGATACGGCCTGGGGCTTGACCGACGCCGAGCGTAAAGAAGTGCTCAGCGCGCTGACTTATTTCTGTGACCCGAATGATGCGATTCCCGATAGTATTCCGGTGTTGGGCTTTTTAGACGATGCGATCATGATTGAACTGGTGGTCGAAGAGTTAAAGCATGAGCTTGATGCTTATGAAGACTTTTGCCAATTCCGTGCAAGCGCGGTAATTGAACCCGGTGCGATCGCGGCGAACGACCTTAATCGGGAACATTGGCTAGCGCAGCGCCAAGAAGAGTTGCTTGAGCGTATGCGTTTACGGCGTGGTCGGGACCGTAGTTATGGTGGTAACGGTGGCGGTGCGTTCTCGCTGTTTACGATGTCCTAACAATTTAAATTGTCAGGTTCGGATTCATCCGGGCTTCGCAAAATGCCGGAACGTTATTTCCGGCATTTTTTTGGGCGCATAATTTTCTGTAGGCCCGGCTGTTAAAACGGCCGTGCACCCCAGTAGGTAATAAATGGCCTAATTTCCTCGACCTCGCGTTTAGCCATCCACTTCAAGAAACTGTCGTTATGCCGGCGCCAGCCATTTTCCAGCCAATCGGCGCTATTTTCGGCGTTGCTCGAAACTTGCAGCAGGTAATTATGGGCATCCTGACTGAGCACGCGAAACAACCAAGTCTGATGCGCAACCAACTTTGTTGCCGCCAGCTGCAGATGGTCTTCAAACTTACTGATGCTTTTTTGGAAGGTGCCAAAACCGCTCTGCTCAAAGCCCAGCGTGTCTTTGATCAACATAAACTGGATATTGATGTCATCGCCGTCGCCAACGCTTTCGCCAGCGTTACTGATGATAAAACTGGTTTCTGTTTCGCCAACAATTTGCAACTGAAAATCGTGATAAACGCACTGGTTGTCGGTTAATTTTTTCGCTGTCATGCGTCAAACACCAAAGCGAGCTCAGCCGCCGTCAGAACGCGCCACTCGCCCTGCGCTAAATCGCCCAAGGCTAATTGCCCGATTTTCTCTCGATGTAGCTTTTCGACGTGGTTGCCTAAACATGCAAACATACGCCGCACTTGGTGGTAGCGGCCTTCGGTAATCACGACCCGCACCAAATTTTCGCTAATGGTGCTCAAACTTGCCGGGCGTAGCGGCGTTTCTTCACCATCTAGCATGATCGTGCCACTGGCGAAGACTTCTTGCTCATCACCGCGCAGCGGTTGCGCAAGTTCGGCGATGTAGCTCTTTGGCAAATGTGCTTTGGGCGCAGTAATACGGTGTTGCAGCTGGCCATCGTCAGTGAGCAACAACAGGCCCGACGTCGGGCGGTCGAGTCGGCCAATGGGCGCGATAATCGGGTTGCGCAAACGAAATCGCGCGGGCAACAAGTCATACACCACCTGATTCGGATCGCGGGTGGAACAGGTGTAGCCGCAGGGCTTATGCAACATCAACACCGCGCCCTGCAGTGGATCAATGCGCACGCCGTCCAATAACAGTTGGCTGGCATCGCAGCTCGATTTAGCGTGCAAAATAGTGCCTGTCAAATCACAAATGCGGCCGTCATCGAACATTGCTTGCACTTCTCGGCGCGAGCCATAGCCCAAATTTCCAATTGTTTTGAGCAGCTTCATCGAATCGCCTCCAGCACCTTAAAGCCGCGATCTTGCACTAGAATGCGCACTTCGCTGAATCTTTGCTTCAACGCGGTCTCATACGCCAAGTGCTGGTTGGCGACCATCAGAAAACGGCCACCGAAGCGCAGCGCAGCGCTGGCAGCCGCGATAAAGCTCAGGCCCAAGTCTGGCGCATCGGCACGCCCGAGATGGAACGGTGGATTGCTCAGAATAAAATCAAATTTGCCCGGCCCCAAGCCTTTCGCAACATCATGCCAATGGAAACCAGATGCGCGTTCGCCAAAGTGCGCCAAATTTGTACGCGCCAATTCCAAGGCGCGATAGTCCGCTTCAAAACATTCGACTTGCGCAATCGCCGGATTAGCTTGCAAAGCCCGCGCGGCAAGAAAACCATAGCCACAGCCTAAATCCGCACC
>JBBQBR010000014.1:0-13213 GCA_038317875.1 Lysobacterales bacterium | reverse complement strand
CTTGATTTCGCACTTGATTTGGCACTTGATTTGGCATGGGGGTTTTCCAAGCGTAGCTACAAGAACCTGACGCTCCTGGCGTCCCGCGCAGGCTTTAAGCCTAACCGATTTAAACGCCATTGACCTTGCAAAGGCGCGCATCTAGGCCCAATTCAAATGGCAAATTATTGGAAAAAAGTAACGGAACTTTTGTGCGACTGGCCCCACAATGCAGCTGAACACGCAACGACGCTTTACCAATAAACGTGGAGTTAACACACGATTGTGGTGCCGAATGGTACTAACGACTTGAAAAAGGCCTTTATGGATCCTGCAATGACTGCATCAGTTGCGCGCTTACACCCAATCCCCGTCATTAGCTCCGCCACGACCGTGCAGAGCCTAGCGAAACAGCACTTTAGTACCGGGAAACTCGATGCGCAGCTACTTAAACGCAGCGCTAAAAATGTCATAGAAACAGAATCGCGCGCGATTTACGCAATGCTTGACCGTATTGACGGCGCATTTATTGCCGCGTGTGAGCTGATTGTTGCCTGCACGGGGCGCATCGTCGTGACGGGCATGGGAAAAAGTGGCCACATCGCGCGCAAAATTGCGGCGACGTTCGCCTCCACCGGCACGCCAGCGTTTTTTATGCACCCAGCAGAGGCCAGCCACGGTGATTTAGGCATGATCACGCCGGATGATGTCGTGATCGCATTGAGTAATTCGGGCGAAACGGACGAGTTGCTGATGATTTTGCCGGTCGTTAAGCGCAAAGGCGTGCCGTTGATCGCAATGAGCGGCAATACCAACTCATCGCTCGCGAAATTGGCCGATGCGCATTTAGACGTTTCAGTCAGCCAGGAAGCCTGTCCGCTGGGTTTGGCACCTACTGCCAGCACCACCGCCGCTTTGGTGATGGGTGACGCGCTGGCAATTGCGCTGTTAGAAGCACGCGGCTTTACCAGCGATGATTTTGCCGCAAGCCACCCGGCAGGCTCGCTAGGCCGCAAGCTGTTGGTGCATATCAGTGATGTCATGCATACCGGCACCGAATTGCCGAAAGTGCGCGGCAGCGCAACTGTTACCGAAGCGCTGATGGAGATGACGCGCAAAAATTTAGGCTTAACGGCCGTGGTGGACGCGAATGATCAGCTGATCGGCGTGTTTACCGACGGCGACTTGCGCCGCGCGGTGGATGATGCGGATATTGACCTGCGCAGCGTGCACGTCGAAAATATTATGACGCGTGGCGGCAAAACCATTGGTGCCGATAAACTGGCAATTGAAGCCGCACGCTTAATGGAGCGGCACAAAATCAGCGCACTTTTAGTCGTCGATCAAATGGGCGCGTTAGTCGGTGCGTTAAACTTCTACGACTTACTGCGTGCGCGGGTTGTGTAGCGATGGTGCAAAAACTGAAAGAAAAACTAGAACAAATCAAGCTGGCTGCGTTTGACGTTGACGGCGTGCTGACGGACGGCCGAATTATGCTGATGAGCGACCAGCGTGAGGTCAAGACGTTTCACGTGCATGACGGCTTGGGGCTAAAAGCATTAAAAGAAGCGGGCATTGAGATCGCGATTATTAGTGCGCGCCAGAGTGTTGTCGTAAATCAGCGGATGCAAGAGCTGGGTATCGTGCGCGTATTTCAGGGTGAACGCGATAAAGGCAATCGCTTGCTTAAATTGATCGAAGTTTTGAAGTTAAAACCTGAGCAAGTGGCTTTTATGGGCGACGATTTGCAAGATTGGCCGGCGATGAAGCATGTAGGGCTTAAGATTACCGTGCCAAACGGCGCGCCGGAATTGCGCGAACGCTGCGACTACATTACTGCTCAAGCCGGTGGCATGGGCGCGGTGCGGGAAGTGGCGGAGCTGATATTGAAGGCGCAAAACCGCTGGAAAGATGTGCTGGATGTATTTGGTTTTGAATCATGACGCAGCCGCGTGGCGTAGCGCTCAGGAGTTGGGCCGCTTTGGTTGCGTTGACACTGCTGGCGTTTGGCATATTCACTGTGTTGGAGCGCCTGGAAAAGCAGGCCAAGCGCGAGCGCGTCGTCACTTTACCGCCGGTGGACTATGTGTTCACCGGTGTCGATTACTCCGCGCTCGATAGTGCTGGCAAGCTGCGCGTAAGGGTAAGTGCTGCGAAAATGGAGCACGCACGTGTGCAAAAATCCCTGGTGTTGACATCGCCACGGGTGGTGCGTTTTGCCGATGATGCCGGCCGGCAAATCATGACTTCAAATAGCGCACAGGTTTTTGATCAAGGAAAGCGCGTACAGCTTGACGGCAATGTGCAGATGCAAAGCCGGGGCGCAGATGAAAGTGTCACAATAATCAAGACGCCCGATTTGACTTTGCTGAGCGAAGAAAAGCGCGCATTTACCGACAGTGCGGTCGAAATTCAGCAAAATACCGCTAAATTAACTGGGCGCGGTCTGCGCGCGGATTTTATCCTTCAAGATATCGAGATTCAGCATGATGTGCATACCGTTTTCCAGCCCCGTACTCGCTAGCGCACTGCTCGGCCTTTTACTCAGTCAAGGCGCATTTGCGCTTAAAACAGATCGTACAGCACCGATGGATTTAACCGCCGAACATTGGCAGGGCTCAATGAAGTCTGGCGCACAAGTTTGGTCCGGGAAAGTGCGAATTTCGCAAGGCAGTCTGAAAATCGAGGCCGATAAAGGCACGATTTCATACCTGGACGGTCAAGTCGGCGCGGCGGTTTTGGAAGGCAGCCCAGCGGTCATCAGCCAAGATCGCGAAGGCGGCGGTGAAGTGCGCGCACAAGCGCGAAAAATTGACTATGACTTGAATTTGAGCAAAGTGATTTTGACCGGCGGCGTCAAAATCGAAGAAAACGGCAATGTCACCACCGGCGAACGCTTTGAGTATTCACTCGATTCTGGCGCAATCACTGGCGATGGCGGCACCGGGCAAGTAACGATGCGCTTGGTGCCGAAGGTTGCTAAGCCTAAGTAGTTGGGTTTTGCGCGGCTACAACACGACAATCGTCTCAACAGCACTGCTTGGAAATGCTCGCTGTAGGCGCAAATCAAAGGTAAGTAAAGTTGCTTCAGATTTCTTGGCGAGTTCAATCAAATAAATGTCGGTTGTTTGTTTATAACCACTTTTATTTGGCCAAGGCGCTACTGTTGGTGCGGTCGTGAGTTCGATATACAAATGCATTGTATCTTGGGTCAGCGTCGCCAAGACGCGAGCGGCTTCAGCAGGTTCAGTGGCCTGGTGAAATACGCCTGGGTTGCTTGAAACGCGAATAAATCCAAGCTGGGTGATGTTGCAGCTTGCCCAGCGTTGATGTTCATGTAAACGCGCTACCACCGCAGCATGCGCTTGATGCTCACGCCAGCCGAGTGCGAGCAGCGCGTTAACATCAAGTAAAAGCAAGGAACTCACAGAACGCCGTCCTGATCTATTAGTTCTTGAATGGCAGCCGCCGATACTACTTTGGTTCCAACCGGTGCCCCGATGACGGTAAATCGCCCGCTTTTCGTTAAGCTCAAGGGCGTTGCTTTTAGTCCATCCGCAATCATTTCGCCCAATAGCTTACCCATCGAAATCGAACGCGAAACGGCACGCCGCCTGACATGCTCATAGGTTTGCTCATCTATTTCTGCAGTTACACGCATAAGGCCTCCGATTGATGCATGCATCATACATCGCAATGTGCCAAATGTTGGTCTCAGTTGACTTAAAGTGGTTCTCAATGCGCGGCGAAGTTACGCTTCACGAACCATTCGCCCCCACCTGGAAATATCCAAACGCGCATACACGATTTCATCCAGAGTCATGCGCTATAGTTCGCGACCAAGATTACTTTGTTGAGTTTCCAGACCATGCCGCACAACCCAAGCAAGCTAAACCCTGAAAATTCGGCGAACTTACCGCCCCACGTTGCCATTGGCGTAGCGCTCGCACTCGTGCTGATCGCCATGCTTGGGCGCTTTGTCAGCGTTGAGGGCTTGGGTAACTTCACGCCGGTTGGCGCGGTTGCGCTGTTTGCCGGTTGTTTTTTGAAAGACCGCAAACTTGCGCTTTTGGTGCCGATCACCGCGCTGATGTTAAGCGACATGCTGCTCGGCTGGCACTCGCTCATGCCGGTGGTATATGCGTGTTTTGCGCTCACGATTTGGTTTGGCACGCTACTAGCAAAAAAACTGACTGCAACGCGCGTACTTGGCTTTGCGCTGTTGAGTGCCTTGAATTTTTTCGTGGTGACGAATTTTGCCGTTTGGGCGACGAGCGGCATGTACCCGCACACTTTGGCGGGCTTAGGGTCGTGTTTTTGGCTAGCGGTGCCGTTTTTCCGTAACGATCTATGCGGCACTTTAATTTATTCCGCGCTGCTGTTTGGCGGCTACGCGCTGTATCAGGCGCGCGTGCGCAAATTCGCGCGCGGTTAAGCCATGGGCAATCGACTCAGCAAAATTTATACCCGCACCGGTGACGAAGGCCTAACCGGTTTAGGCGATGGCAGCCGCGTTTTAAAAGACAGCCTGCGCGTAAACGCTTACGGCACCGTTGACGAGGCCAATAGCTGCATCGGTGTGGTGCTTGCTTGCGAGGTTCCTGATGCGGTGCGTACGCTGTTGACCCGCGTGCAGCACCAGCTCTTTGATTTAGGCGGTGAGCTATGCGTGCCGGGCATGGCGCTGATTCATCAAGCCGATATTGACCGCTTAGAGCAGGATTTGGATGGCTTCAATGCCGACTTGCCCGCACTCAAGGATTTCATTTTGCCCGGTGGCGGTATGGCAGCAGCCACTTGCCACGTCGCGCGTACCGTTACCCGCCGCGCGGAACGTGAAACCGTGACGCTTGCCAGAAGTAAAGATGAAGCAGTGCGCCCGGAAGTGATCCGCTATTTGAACCGCTTGAGCGATCTGCTGTTTGTGCTTTGCCGAGTGTTAGCGCGCGCATCGGGGCATGGCGAAGTGCTCTGGCAGCACGAGCGACGCTGAGGTCACCGTGGCACTAGTGATCGCGCGTAACTGGCAATGACTGCAGCGCTCCATATTTACACCCATGCGAGCTGTTTAGCGCACGAACCCGGCCCCGGCCATCCGGAAGCGCCGTTTCGCCTCGAAGCCGTGTTAAGTGCAATACATGCATTAGGCCATCACACACTGAAAGCGCCTTTCGCTAGCCGCGCACAGCTGGCGCGTGCGCACAGCGCGGAGCTACTAGATCAGCTTTTTGCGCACCAAAACGCCGATGTCGCAATGCGTATTGATGCGGATACGGTGCTTGGCCCGAATTCTATTAGCGCCGCTTTGGCCGCCGCAGGGGCGGGCGTTGCTGGTGTGCATGATGTGCTTGATGGCCGGGCAAAACGTGTGTTTTGTGCCGTGCGCCCGCCTGGACACCACGCCACGCGTGCGCAGGCCATGGGCTTTTGCTTGCTCAATTCGATTGCGGTTGCCGCGTATGCGGCATTAGACGCGGGGATCCGGCGCGTAGTGATAGTCGATTTCGATGTGCATCACGGCAATGGTACGCAAGATATTTTCTGGGACGAGCCACGGGTACAGTATTTGTCCTCGCATCAAGCGGCTTTGTATCCGGGTACTGGTGCGGCCCATGAATGCGGCGCCAGCGGCAATATTGTTAATGTGCCGATGCCGCGCATGGCGGGTAGTGAGAAGTTTCGTGCCGCCTACACGCAAACAATTCTGCCCGCGTTGGCCGATTTTGCGCCCGAATTGGTCTTGATTTCGGCCGGCTTTGATGGTCATGCGCTTGATCCGCTGGGTGGTTTGAACGTGCATGAGGATGATTTTGCTTGGTTGACGCGCGCACTTTGCCTGCAAGCCAATCGCACCGCGCATGGGCGCATCGTATCGATGCTCGAAGGCGGTTATAGTGCGACAGCGCTCGCGTTGTGCACACGTGCGCATCTGCTAGCTCTTATTGATCCGTAAATACGCGACCCGTAATTAGTTGCTCCCTAACTTCCAAGGCAAGAAAAATATCTATGAGCACCCTGTTGGTTGAAGATGATGGCGCCACGCGCGCCTACTTGCTAGATGCGTTAAACCGCATTGCTGCCCTGCAACCGGTCAATTTTGCCGTGGACGTTGCCAGTGGCACGCGCGCACTTGAGCGCTATCGGCCGAAGTTATTGTTAGTCGACTTAGGTTTGCCCGATGGCGAAGGCACGCAGTTGATCGCGCTGGCGGCGAAAATGGAGCCGCGCCCGGAAGTGCTGGTGATTTCTTCTTTAGGCGATGAATCCCACGTGGTGCGCGCTTTGGAAGCGGGCGCGAGCGGTTATTTGCTCAAAGATGAAACGCCCGAGGCGATTGGCGTGGCCGCGCTGAAGGTGCTCGAAGGTGAATCGCCGATTAGCCCGGCCATTGCCGTGCATTTGCTCAAACGTTTTCGCCCGGTTGCAGCACCCGCACCGCAAGAGCATCCATTGAGTGATCGTGAAGTGGATATCTTAAAGCTGATTGCGAAAGGTTTGCGCCATGATGAAGTGGCCGACACGCTTGGACTGCGCTACAGCACGGTGGTTAGCTATGTGCGCGATATCTATCGGAAACTGGCGGTGCATTCGCGCACCGAAGCGCTGTTTGAAGCGCGTCAACTTGGGCTTTTGCGCGAATAGATTGAGCTGACCTACTTATGCGCGCCCTGATCGGCCCGATATTGTTTGTCGTATTCAGCTGGATGTTTGCGCTGCTGGTGTTGTACCCGACGGACATCACCGGTGCCGAGCGGTTGAGGACGCTTTTCGACGCAGAGGGCGCGCCGATGACATTGCCGATCCGCGAAAGCCAGTACGCAGCGCCTTTGTATCGCGCCAGCGTGAATTCCGATGTTGGCTATTCCGTGCCACAGGCGATTTATGTCGGCTTCGCCCGCCAACCGATGCAGATGCGCGCCAATGGCGTGCCGCTTGAACGCATCAGCCTGCGCCCTGGCGCCGATGAGATCGGCTTTCGTCAAGCATTTTTGTTTCTGGTGCCAGAAGAGGTCTTGCACGCGGGCGGCAATACCCTGGAGTTCGCGCTCAAGCCTGTGCTTTTGCAAGATCAGCCCGCGCAACTTGGGCCGAAATCACCGGGCCTAAATTCACATGGCCTAAATTCACCGGGCCTAAATTCATTGGGGCTTTCAGATGTTTGGTTCGGCCCGCGCGATCAGCTGGAGGCGCATTTTCGAACCATTTATGCTTCCCGCGTCACACTAGCGCAAATTACCGCAATTACCGCGCTTTTGATTAGCTTGTTCGCGGCTTTGCTGTGGCTGGCGCGCCCGTCAGAAACGCTTTATGGCTGGTTTTCACTCGGTGTCGCGCTGTGGATGGTGTATCTAGTGCATTTCGTCTGGTATCGGGCACCGCTGAACGGGCACTGCTGGCTGGCGCTAATCCATATCGCCTTGGCCGGTTCACTGCTATGCATACAGCTATTTTGTCGACAATTTTTAGTACAAGCCCGCTCGCGCTGGGATCTTTTTTTAGGCATTGCAACGTTGGTCATCGGCGTCTGCATGGTCGTTATTAGTATCGCTTTCCCTGATACTTTGGCTTATCGGGTTTGGTTGAATGGGGTTTTGCGCGGCCTGCTGCTGGCGTTAGGCTTACAAATTGTGTGGACGTTGCTGCATGCGGCGTATTGCCGCCGGGAACCACAAATCTATTGGCTCAGCGCCGCTGCTTTGATGGGGCTAAGCTTGGGAATTTATGACAGCGCCGTGATTTTGGAAGTGTTGCCCGCGTCAAGCACGTTGCTGTTTCACTTAGGCGTGTTGCCGCTGGTGGTGGTGTTCGGCTATATCTTGCTGCAGCGCTTTGTCGCTTTGTTGGAAGCCGCAGAAGCACAAAATGTATTGTTGGATCGGAGTATCCAGCAAAAATCGCTTGCGCTAGAGCGTGAATTCAGCGCAAGGCAAGCGTTGGAACGCGAACGTATGCTAGTCGACGAACGGCACCGTTTGGCAACTGATTTACACGATGGCGCGGGCAGCCAATTGGTGTCGCTATTGGCCGCCGTGCGTCGGGAAGGCATGAGTGCACAGCAAATGGAGCAAGCGTTGCTAGAGGCGATAGCGGACTTACGTTTGGTGATGGATTCCATCGACAGCATGGGCAGCGATTTAGCCGAAGCGCTGGGTCAGTTTCGCAGCCGTAGCGAACCGCGATTACGCGCCGCCGGGCTGAGCAGCGTTTGGCGCACTGCAACGCTGAGAGATGGTTTGAAACTATCGCCTAGACGCACGCTCAACATATTTCGGGCGCTGCAAGAAGCATTGGTCAATGTTTTAAAACACGCCGGCGCGACTGAGGTGCAAATTACCGCGCGCGATGCCGGCAGCATCATGGAAATATCGGTGCGGGATAACGGCATGGGCTTAGCGCCGGAATTGATGAGTGCTGCAAGCCAAGTGCAAACCACGACACCCGTGCCCGGTAGCGGCCGCGCGGGTGGCCGGGGCTTAGCCAATCTGGCAAGCCGAATGAAGTCTTTAGGCGGCTATGCAACCTTCAGTGCTGGCTACGCTGACGCTGAGCGGCCGGGCTTAAACGTCAGTTTATATGTGCCGATTCCGGCCGAAAATGAAACCAAATGGTAGCCGCACTAGCCGCGCTTGCCGTTATTATTCCGGTAGGCCCGGGCGATCAAGCGTGGCGTGCGCTGCTGCCGCAATTGAACTTTTTGCCAGAAGACGCCGAGGTTTGTGTTGTATTTAGCCAAAAAAGCGCACTGCCATTGGCAGATGAGATGCCGCAACTGAGTGCAAAAATAACGTGTATCACCGCAACAACCGGCCGCGCGCGCCAACTTAATGCCGGTGTAGCAGCCACCCGAAATGTTGAGCTTTGGTTTGTCCACGCAGATTCGGTGTTGGCCGCTAATACGGCGGCGGCGCTCAATTGCGCGCTGATCGCAAAGTCACATTCAAACTCGCTGCATTATTTTGACTTACGGTTTGCCAAAGACGGTTCGCGAAAAATGCGGATCAATGAGTTCGGCGTTTGGCTGCGCACGCGTTTATTTTGCTTGCCATTTGGCGATCAAGGCTTTTTATTGTCGCGGGCCAATTTTATCCGCCTAGGTGGCTATGACGAAACTTTGCCTAGCGCTGAAGATCACGGTCTAATTTGGCATGCAAAGCGTGCAGGCATGAAAATTCGCGCCATTGGTGCCACGCTCAGCACCAGCGCGCGGCGCTATGCCGAATTTGGTTGGGGTAAGACGACGGCTAAGCATTTGCGGTTAACCTGGCAGCAAGCGCGCTTTTTCGCAAAACGAGCCCCATGATTGAGCTGAATTCAGGCGTCGGCATTGCTATTTTCGTAAAAACACCGGGTATTTCGCCGGTTAAAACTCGACTCGCCGCGACGGAAGGCTTCGACTATGCAGAAAACTGGTATCGGCGCGCCGCAGTGGCCGTCGCTGAAGTTGCCACAATGAGCGGGGCTGTGGTGTACTGGGCGGTGGCGGAACCTGAAGGTATGATCGCTGAAATTTGGCAAGAGCTGCCGCGGCTAGCGCAACTAGATTGCCCACAGTCCACAGCGAATGCCGGTTTGGGCGCACGCATGCACTGCGTACAGCAGCAGCTTTTCGCGCGGCACTCAGCCGCCATTTTATTGGGCGCCGATACGCCGCAGCTCGATATCAATGTGTTGCGCGCAATTATGGATTATTTGCAAACCAGCACGCCGCGTTCGGCGATTGCACCCGCGTCGGATGGCGGCTTTTGGCTATACGGCGGGAATCGCTGTGCACCGCTCAGTGCGTGGGAAGCGGTGCGCTACAGCAGTGCAGACACTTTGGTGCAATTTGAGCTGGCGATGCGAAATCAGGGAAAAATGGCGCAATTTCAGAGCGAAACCGATGTTGATACTGCCGCCGATTTAGCAGCCTGCGCCATTGCACTGACAAGTTTGGTGGATCCATCGGACAAACAGCGCGAATTGCTGAATTGGATGCAGGAACAGGCCGCAAATAAGGCTTTTAGCGTTCGTAACTGCTTGACCTAGGTGTCAATGCAAAATCGTTAAGCTTTCGTTATTGGCGTAAAGTTTCTATGAATATTAAACCGCGCCAAAACCGAACCATTTCATTCAGGCAGCGTTGAAACCCTGGCGGGCAAACTTGCGTTGATTAAATTTATATAACTGTCCGTCCCACTGCTCTGTGTGCACCTGCCTTTTGGCATGCGAATACATCGGGCTAATTACCTTTGACCCCTAGATTGAGGAATCAAACCATGAATAGCTCGCTTCGTTTACTCGCAGTTGCACTTACCGTTGTCAGCATGTCGGCTTGTACCAAGAAAGTTAAGCCTGTCGAACAAGTATCTGATCCAGTGGCGCCAACCAGTCAAGCGGATGATGTCGATACTGGCGGAATGAATGATGCGTCCAATGACTTCAGCCCAGCTGGCCTAGATCGCAACCCTTGCTTAATGGCTCGCACCGTTAAGTTTGACTTGGATCGCACCGAAATCAGCGGTGAATTCGACGCAATGATTGGCTGCCACGCGAAGTTCTTGACCATGAACGCAGGTTATAAATTGAGCCTCGGCGGTAACGCTGATGAGCGCGGTACCCGTGAATACAACTTAGGCTTAGGCGAGCGTCGTAATAACGCAGTCATGGACGTTTTGAAAGCGAAGGGCGCAAGCGGCAGCCAAATTGAAGGCATCAGCTACGGCGAAGAACAGCCAACCTGCACCGAAAGCACCGAATCTTGCTGGGCGAACAACCGCCGCGTTGAATTTACCTACAGCAAGTAATTGCTCAGGTAAGATGCAGGCAAGTTCTACTGTTTAGCTAAAGGAATACCCCATGAACGTCGTGTCGATTCCGCCACGACCGCTCGTATGGAAGCAAACGGCGGCCCTAGTGGCCGCCGTTTGCGTTTGTGCCAGCGGTTTATTCACCGCTCAACCGGCGTTTGCGCAATCGCGCTTGAGTTTGGCCGAGCGCGTCAGCAAATTGGAAGTGCAGGCCGGTGCCAGCAATGCGCAAAGCACACAGCTTGAGTTGTTGCAACGTTTGAATGATTTGCAAACTGAAGTTCAGCAGCTGCGCGCAACCTCAGAGCAACAAAAGTTTGAGCTTGAGCAATTAAAAAAGCGCGCGCGTGATCAATATTTGGATCTAGATTCGCGCTTGCAAAGTCTGTCTGGACAAACGCCCAGCACTGGCCTTGCACCGCCAAGTTCGATGGGCGATGCGCCAGTTAGCGAGCCGGTGACTGACTCTGGTGCATTTACGCCAGCAAACAGCACGCTGGCACCCAATGCGCCCTCCAGAGTGGAGCCGCCAGTAGCCGCCGCACCCGCTGCAAATGAGCGTGCCGATTACGATCTAGCATTCGATGCGCTTAAGCGCGGCCAGTATGCCGAGGCAAGCAAGAAGTTTGATGGGTTTTTGAAAGCCTATCCACAGGGTGAATTTGCTGATAACGCGACCTATTGGTTGGGTGAAAGCTATTACGTCACGCAAAAATATCCATTGGCGTTGAAAACCTTTCAAGGACTGCTTGCCAGCTTTCCGCAAAGCAAAAAGGCTCCGGACGCGCTGTTGAAAGTGGGCTATTGCTATTATCAATTAGGCGACACCGCGAAGGCGACAACGACGCTTAAATCGGTGATGGAGCGCTATCCAAATCAGCCGGTTGCAAAACTTGCTGAAGGACGCCTGCGCGCATTGCAGCTTAAGTAAATGTCGGAAAGTAGCACTGAAGTCGCCCGCGCTGCGCGCACTGAAAATTACGCAACATCAAATACACCGATGTTGCGCATCACCGAAATTTTCTTTTCTCTGCAGGGCGAGGCGCGCGCCAGTGGGCTAGCCAGTGTTTTCGTGCGCCTGACCGGTTGCCCACTGCGCTGTAGCTATTGCGACAGCGAATATGCTTTTTATGGCGGCGTCAAAAAATCCTTAGACGAGGTATTGGCAGAAGTTGCAAGTTTTGGTGCGCGCTATGTTTGCGTGACCGGCGGCGAACCTTTGGCGCAAAAAACGTGTATTCCCTTACTGAAAGCGCTGTGCGACGCGGGTTATGAAGTTAGTTTAGAAACTTCTGGCGCGCTAGATATCGCTGCTGTCGATCTGCGCGTTTCGCGCGTGGTGGACATCAAAACCCCGGGCTCTAGCGAATCCCACAAGAACCGTTTAGTAAATCTGGCAGTACTAACGCCGCATGATCAGCTCAAGTTTGTACTTTGTGACCGCGCCGATTTTGACTGGGCTAAGGCATTTATTGCCGAACACGCGCTGTTTGAACGTTGTGAAATCCTGTTTTCCGCCAGTTTTAATCAACTTGCCGCGAAAGATTTGGCAAACTGGATTTTAGCGGATCGACTGCCAGTACGATTTCAGCTGCAGACGCACAAATACTTATGGGGCGATCTGCCGGGACATTGAGGTCAAATCCACCGTCAATCTAATCCAATGGCTTAACGCTTCAACCCCTTCCAAAGTGCCAAATATTCTTGTGTTACTTTGTGGCTGCCGTCGAAATAAATCATCGGGCGTGCGGCCTCGTGGCTTTCTTTGATGCGAATCGAGCCGGACAGATACGGTTGCAGTACCGGCAGCTTTTCTGCGATCAGCTCGTCCACTACGCGTGTGGGTAAATTTGAGCGGGCGGAAAACTGATTGACCACAATCCCTTCAACTTTTAGCTTCTTATTGTGATCAGCGCGAATCTCGTCGACATTTTCCAATAGTCGGTAGAGCGCTTGGCGGGAAAAATCATCGCAGTCGAACGGAATCAAGCAGCGGTCGCTGCCGATCAGCGCGCTCAAAGTATAGAAATTCAGCGCAGGCGGCGTATCAATCCATATTGATTTGTAGGTCTTTTTCAGCTCTTCTAGCGCTTCTTTGAGCTTGTAGATCTTCAATTTGGCCTCTAATTTGCTTTGCAAATCGCTCAAACCTGGGCTGGCAGCCATGACCGATAGGTTTTCCCAAGGGCTGGCGGTAATGAAATGATCTGGCGCATGGCCTTTGGCGCGGGCATTCAGCGATTCCTCGAAAAACTCATAGCTACCGCGTTCCGGGGCAATGTCGTGACCCAAAACATAGTGCGAGCTATTGCCCTGCGCATCCAAATCAATCAACAGCGTCGGCTGGCCGCTGGCAGCGGAAATCGCAGCCAAGTTACAGGCAATGGTGCTTTTGCCAACGCCGCCTTTTTGGTTGAATACAACTCGAATCATCGGTTAACTCCGGA
>JBBQBR010000013.1:0-13731 GCA_038317875.1 Lysobacterales bacterium | reverse complement strand
AGCTGCTGAAGCAACGCCTGCTGCTTAATTAGCTGACACAGTATCGAAAAACCCGCCAGCTGCATCGGCGGGTTTTTTTACGCCTGGATTTTGATGTTTATTCGTCATCCCCGTATGTCTTTATCGGGGATCCAGTATTTTCGTGCATTGAGCCGACTGGATTCCCGCAAACAGCACGCGGGAATGACGAACTAAATAGGACACCAAACCCGTAAACGTTTTAAGTGAACTTCAACAGCACCCCAGCGATCGTTGCCGTCATAAACGTGGCTAAGCAGCCGCCCAACACTGCAATCAGCCCCATGCGCGCCAAATCACCGCGTCGCTCTGGCGCTAAGCCGCCAATACCGCCGATTTGAATTGCAATCGAGCTGAAGTTGGCAAAGCCGCATAGGGCATAGGTGGCAATAATGCGTGCATCTAAACTGATTTGCCCAGGGCCGGTGCCGACCGTAATTTTAGAAAGCTCTTGATAGGCGATAAATTCGTTGAGCGTAATTTTTTGGCCAATCAGGGAGCCAACAATTGTCGCGTCTGCCCATGGCACGCCAATAATCCAAGCGATTGGGGCAAGCATGTAGCCCAAAATCGTTTGCAGGTTAAAAACGAAAGGCACTGCGCGTGGCGCGCCACTGTTAATCCACGCGGTGAAGCCTGTGCTATCCCCGGCCCAGCCCAAGACCGCGTTGAAAAGCGCGATTAACGAGATAAACGCCAGCAGCATCGCGGCAATATTGAGCGCCAATTTTAAACCATCGCCTGCGCCAATGGCGGCCGCCTCAATCACATTACTGGCGCTTTTTTCCACGTGCAAACGCACTTCGCCGCGCGTCAACGGCTCGCCGGTTTCCGGCACCAAAATTTTCGCCAGTAGCAAAGTTGCGGGCGCGGCCATAATCGATGCGGCTAAAAAGTGTTTCGCATACAGGGCCTGCGCAACCGGGTCGCCGCCGCCCAACATAATAATGTAAGCACCCATAACGCCACCGGCGATATGCGCCATGCCGCCAATCATCATGGTGAGCAGCTCAGATTCCGTCATCTTTGCGATGTAGGGGCGCACCGTCAGCGGCGCTTCGGTTTGCCCGATAAATACGCTCGCGCACACGGAGGTGGTTTCGGCGCCCGAAACGCGCATGACTTTGGTGATGCCGATCGTCATCCAACGCACGATCAACTGCATCACGCCGAGGTGGTACAGCACGCCCATCAGCGCGGCAAAGAAAATAATGGTCGGCAGCACTTGGAAGGCGAAAATGAAGCCTGATTTCGGAATGTCTACTAAGCCGGCAAAAACAAAGCTAGATCCGGCCGAGACGAATTCCAAGATATTGACGAAGCCTTTTGCTAAAACGTCGAAAATATTGCCCATAAATGGCAGTGACAGCACCGCCGCGATACCGAACGCGTAAGCCGCAAGGCGACCAAATCTAGCATCACCTGAAAAGTGCCGCGCAGCTGCAAGTACCAGGCTAGCGAATACGGAAGCCTTGGCAAAACCCACGATCGCCGCTGGTAGGTCGTCCGATATTTTGGCCAGCACAGCCACCATTTGCGGCCCTAAAATGACAAAAATCGCAAACACGACCTGCAGCGCGATGCCGGTCAGCACCAGCTTCCAATCAACTGCGGAGCGATTTTTCGAAAATGCGTAAGCGATGCCGATTAGCACCGCAAGGCCGAAGATTCCAAATAGGACTTGGCCAAACATTTGGGTCATACGCACTCCGTTTGCAAAGAATCAAAGAGCGTGAAGGGTAATGCAAGCGCAGGCCTTGGTACAGCAGGCGTTTAACCTACTGCGACTTATTCGGCGGCACTCTAAAATGCCCTGTCTGTGGCCAGCTATCCAAAGCATCCTCTTCCTGGGTGCCCTGACCGACGTTATGCAGCACCAAATAACGATTGCCAAAAAACGTCTTCTTGTCAGAAATAATGCCGATGTGCGGCAAATTGCCCGGCAACATCCAGGTGACTAAATCCCCGGGCATAAACATATCGACAGCGTGCGCCTGCTTATTGCTCGGTAATTTCAGTGCCCAGCCCTGGCGTATGAAGTACCGCTGCAAATTTGGAACGCGACGGTGGTCAATATTTTTATCCGGGCGTTTGAGCTGCCACAGCTTTGGGTATTCAGCAAAATGTGCGCGCATATCTTCATGTACCAGCTGCTGCAAATTGATGTTTTGATGGCGCAAGCCGCGAATCACGACATCCGTGCAAACGCCGCTGCTGATCAGAACATCACCATTGGGGTAATCCAACCGCTGATAGCGTGGATCGTAGCCCGTGGTAATGCCGATTTGGCTGCGCGCAGCACTGACCAACACAGAGGCGCTAAATTGCGCGTGTGCCAAGGCCGATAGCGCAATCAAAATGATGGTTATCGCGCGCCACATATTTTTGCTCCGTAACGACGGTGGATTAGTAAACGAAGCCGCAATTATCCGCCGTTCGTTGTTGTAATGCGTTGCATACCGCAATACGACACTCAGCGCAAATTGGTATCGATATCGCCAAGGCGTAAAGTTCGTTCTAGCTAAGTTGCCTATTTCCCCAGTCGGCTTCTGGCGACATTGTTAAACCTCGTCCGGTGAGGGCGAACGGTTTTAATTTTGGCGTTACGCTGAAAGAAATTCATTCGTGCTGAGCCCGTCGAAGCATGTAGCCGCAAAGTTCGTGATGCATAAAGCCATGCCGCTTCGTGATGCATAAAGCCATGCCGCTTCGTGAGTATTTCTGCGGCTCTGCCCATCGACAGGCTAAAGGCGCGAAGGGTTCTACCGACTGATTCGGGCTGACTGATTCGGGCACTCACAAAATCCCAGAATTTTAGGGCTCAGAATCAGGACAAACAGGTTCTATGATGCGGCCCAAAACGCCGATATACCCGCGACCCCCCAAGCTCCTGCAGCTTTTGCCGCAACCAAATCCGGGGCCGACAAACCACCGAGCGCGAATATTGGCATCGTTTGTGCGTCGAGATACTCCGCCACACGCGGCCATCCCAGTGCCGGCGCGCCGGGATGGGTTTGCGTCGGCAGCACTGGGCTTAGCGTGGCGAAATCGCAGCCTATGGCGCTGGCTAGACTTAACTCGGCAGGCGTGTGGCAGCTGGCGCTGAGCCATGACTCGGCGGGCAGTAGGCGCTTTTTGCTGCGGCGGAGCGCTTTGGAAGTCAAGCTAACGCCGCCAAAACGCCAGCGTTCGCAAAGCTCTGCATCGTCTTGCAGCATGATTTCCGCGCCGTGCTGTTTCACAAGATCGCGTGCCAGCGCTGCGATTGCACGCTGTTCGATCAAGGGCGTTTGTTTGATGCGCAGCAATACCAGTTTGTGCCCGCGCTGCAAAGATCGTTCCAGCGCACTCAGCCAAATCCGTCGTGCGCTGCCGCCAGCGCTGGGCGCAGGCGGTTCGGGCGTGATCAAAAAAGTATCGGGCAGGCCGAGTTCAAGCGCAATTGGGCGGTCGGCGCCGGGCATTTGCAAACGATGAATTCGCGCGGGGCTGACCCATCGGTGCGCCTGGCCTTCCAAACCAATTGCATCGCCGCGCCAATCAAGTACGCGCAACACGATCAGCGTCAAGCTAAGCTGTTCTTTTTCATAGACATGCGTGTAGACACCGTGTGGCGCGCTGGATAAAAGCTCTAAATCCAGCTCTTCCTTAAGTTCCCGTGCCAGTGCTGACGCTGCATCTTCACCGGATTCAATCTTGCCGCCGGGAAACTCCCAAAGCCCTTCATGCGCTTTGCCACGCGGGCGCTGCGCCAGCAAATACTCGCCGCGCGCATTGACGATCAGTCCGGCGGTGACGGATAAAGGTTTCATCATTATCTAGGGCAAAACCGCTACCGGCTTACGTTTAAGCAATGCCGCTAAAATGGAGCCACTGACCACCAGCGCAGTGCCCAACCAACCCCAAACGCCGATGCGTTCTGGCGTCAAATGCTCGGGCATCAGCGGTGCCAGCACGCTAATCACCGTAACCGTCATAATCGGCGTAACCGCCAGTACCGCTGAGACGCGCGAAGCCTCCCAATGCACAAACGCCTCAGCAAATGCGCCATACGCGCCAATCGTGTTGATTGCGCAATAGCCAATTGCCCACCAGTGCACCGAATCGATGTGGGCAAAATTACTAAAATGCGCAAACGGCAGCAGCGCCAATGTGGCGATGAAATACATCACCAGCATGATTTGCTGCGATGCCAGCCGCGCCAGCAGTTTTTTCTGGATTAATGCATACACCACCCAGCTAACCGCTGCGACAAAAATCAGCGCTGCACCGAATGCGTAGCTAGCCGCCGCGACTGATTTTTCCCGCTGTTCCAACGCAAATAGGCTTAAACCCACCGCGATGGCTAAAAACCCAAAAATTTGACCGCGGCTGACGCTTTCTTTGAATAAGATAATGCTGCCAATTGCCAACATCAGCGGCGCACTTTGAATCAGCAATTGCGCGTTCGCGGGCGTGGTGTATTTCAAGCCCAGCAAAAATAAGATGTAGTTGCCAATTAAGCCAATGGCGGCCACAAACAGCAGCTGCCAGCGCAAACGCCCTAAGTCGCGAAACCCGGCCATCTGGCCGCGTACAGCCAGTAAAATCGCGGTAAACACAAAGGCGCAGAAAAAGCGAAACCACGTCAAAGTCATCGGTTCGACGACTTCGAGTGATATTTTTAGCGCTGCAGGCAAAGTTGCCCAAAACAGGCAAGTAAGCAGCGCAAGGGACAAGCCCAGTCGCCAGCGGCCAGAGGTGGCTGGAGCAGTCATAGTTTCGAAGTTCTAACGCAATAAGTCAGCGAGTGTGGCAGGCGAAACCCGATGCGCGCGTGAATCAGAATCCGCTAAATCAGATTGCGCTGAGCCAACCTAAGCTGAGCCAACCTAAGCTGATTGGAACTCAAGTAAACCGCGCCTTAATCCGCGAAAACAGGCTTTTAGCATCGGCCGGTTTGTCTTGCGGCACGGACGTAGCATGCACCGCACGCGGCCTGGTGCGAACCAAGCCCAATGCGGCATAGCCGTTTAGACACCCCAACACTTCCACGGGCGCGATCGCCAGTTTTTGCGCGGCATCCGCCACCGGTGAAAATTCTTTAAAGGCCTCAGCAATGCGGCCAAAATCGGCGAAGCGCGCATAGGCGACTGGGGTGCGGATTTGAAACTCAAGCTCGGTGTGGTCATATTTACCGGCGGCATTGCGGATGCCCAACATAAAGCGTTCTTTCGCGGTCATCACGCCTAAGGTGAACAATAATGGCCCCATACTGGCTTGCGTCTCGTCACTTTTCGGGCGCGCAACTTCGCTGAGCTTTGCCCACAGTGCCCCGTGCTGCATCAGGCGCATATAAAGATTGCTGCGGTTAAATCCTCGGCAGCGAAAACTGTTATTGCCGCGATCAATGCGCACTGACTCGTTGTTCGGAAAACGTAAATCAAAAATTCCCGGCCCTTCTTGCATCAGCGCATCTAAGAAAGCGGGCATATCCGGGCTGCCAGCGAAACCGTCCGGGTCAGTGACGATTTCCGCTGCTTTTGCGCCATGAGTTTTCAAATCCGCCTTTTTTAAGTCACCCATAACAGGACGAACGACGGTTTTATTCATTGCACTAGCGGCACTCGGAGCGGGGGCTTTGGGCTGCGACTTGGACGGCGACGCTAGCGGCAGACCCGGTTTATTCAGCGCCACAGGTATAATTCGCGGTGCTGGCATGCCTGCAAGTTCCGTCACCATGCGCTTCAACGCACCCAGCACGATCGGGCGCGATAAGCTGGCGCGCACGGTGCCGCTCGATGCAATCAAATCCAGCGCGCTCAAACGTGCGGTGTTTGGCACCAACTGCCAAGCGCCAGGAACACTGTTTGTGTGTATGCGTAAAACGCCCTCGCGTGCTGGGTCCAACAGTGGCACTAGGCCCGCTAGCATGCGTTGCTCAGCCACACTTAGTGCAGAAACATCAACGTCGAGCTCAACCATTGTGTTGCCCCATATTCAATAAAAAATTAAACAAAAAAATTTTCGGCGATTGCCGTCAAAACTTGATTCGACCCGTCAAAATATCTTTGAACATCACCCAGTCACCGGCAAAACTATACAACGGATGCTTAAAAGTTGCGGGTCGATTATGTTCAAAAAAGAAGTGCCCTACCCAGGCAAAACCGTAGCCGCAAAATAATGCGGCTAGACACCACCAAGCGTTTCCAGTTACTGCCGCCCGCAGTAACAGTCCCAGTACGCCGATGGTGCCGACGAAATGCAGGCGTCGGCACTGCACGTTTTGGTGTTGGCTTAAATAAAACGGATAAAACTGAGCAAAGCTGGAAAATTGCGACATCCTGCCGCACTCCTTTGGCCGTCGTAACAGGGCATTAACTGTAGCAAAAACATCCAATTTAAGCGCAACCGCATGTATGCACGTGCCGCTGACATACACTGCGGCACTTTATTGTCCAGTTTGATTCCAGCCACGATGACCCACTCAATTTATGCTCAAGACTGAATCCTATGCTCAAGACTGAATCCTATGCTTAAGGCAGAATCTCTCGCGAAACGCTATGGCGCGCGCACCGTGGTGCGGGATTTTTCCTGCCAAGTCAGCCCGGGCGAAATTGTCGGCCTGCTCGGCCCAAACGGTGCGGGTAAAACAACGTGCTTTTACATGATCGTCGGCCTGATTCGCCCGAATTCTGGGAAGATTTCGCTGGACGGCAAAGACCTCACAAATTTGCCTATGCACGCCCGCGCGCTGGCTGGAATTGGCTATTTGCCACAAGAAGCCAGCGTTTTCCGCAAGCTTAGCGTCGCCGACAACATTCGCTTGGTGTTAGAACTCAATCCGCGTCTGAGCGCGAAAGATCGCGACACCGAACTTGATCGATTGTTAGGCGAATTGCAAATTGAGCATATCGCCGATTCGATCGGAGTTTCATTGAGCGGCGGCGAGCGGCGGCGCGTCGAAATTGCGCGTGCGCTGGCGGCACACCCAAAATTTATCCTTTTGGACGAGCCGTTCGCGGGCGTGGACCCAATCAGCGTTGGGGAGATTCAAAAGATTGTGCAGCAGCTCAAAAAACTGGGCATAGGCGTGTTGATTACCGATCACAATGTGCGCGAAACGCTGGGTATTACGGACCGCGCGTATGTGCTCAATGACGGCGTGGTGTTAGCCGAAGGCAAGCCGGATGCCCTGACCGTAAACCCGAAAGTGATTGAAGTGTATTTAGGGCAAAGTTTCCGGCTGTAGCTGCAAACCATGCCGAATTTCGACCTTCATCCTTATCTCTTTGCTATTGAAGTATTGGCACTGGCTTTCGGTGTATTCGTAGCGCTTTTGATGATTGGCGATGTACTCAAACAGCGGCGCGCGCCCGCCTCGACGGCAGCGTGGCTTTTGGTGCTCGTGGCATTGCCCTATGTCGGCGTTTTCATGTATCTGCTGTTTGGCGCGCGCAAATTGGCGCGCCCGCGCCATCGTTTGGGCCGCTTACCGGCTGCAAGCTATCCGGTGGTTGAAGAAGCGCTGGCGCATCCGATGGATCTATTGCTGCGCGGTTTGGGCGTTTCCGGCGCAGTCGATGGGCATCGGGTGTGCATTCACACCAGCCCTGAGCACGCTTTTAGTGACTTGATCGCGTTGATTCGCTCCGCAAACACGCGCGTGCTGATTGATATGTACGATCTGGACGGCGATACCGTCGGCACCCAGGTGTTTGCGGCATTAACTGAGCGCGCGGCCGCAGGCGTTGAGGTAAAGGTGCTGGTGGACGATATTGGCTCGATTGCGCTGCGCTCGGCCGCCGCGCGTGCCTTGCGCGCCGCTGGTGGTCAGCTGATTCGCTTTCGCCCGGTCACCCGTTTGCTGGCGCTGCGCGTCGCAAATTTGCGCAACCACCGTAAAATCGTGGCGATCGACAGCCAATTCGCTTGGTCGGGTGGGCGCAATATCGCGCAATGCTATTTGAGCGCACTGCATGTTCCTTGCGCCTGGCAAGATTTTAGCTTTTCCATTGAAGGCCCGGCTGCGCGCGCGTTAGAAAATATCGCCCTGTCGGACTGGCAGTTCGCAACCGGCGAACGTCTAAGTCCTGCGGTGGCAGACACGCTACAAGCGGCATTGTCCGAGCCGCCAATCCGGGGTGAACTGGCGCGCATCAACGCGCGCGTGCAAATTGTTCCCAGCGGGCCGGATATGCGCGATGACACCTGGTACAGCGCGGTCCTGTCCGCGTGCTTTACCGCGCGGCGCAGGCTTTGGTTAGTAACCCCATATTTTGTGCCTGACGAAGCGCTGCAAAATGCCTTGGCACTTGCCGCTAGGCGCGGCGTGGACGTGCTGATCGTGGTGCCAAAACGCTCAGACAATCTAATCGTTGATTGGGTACGCACCAACTATTTACGCGAACTTAGCCACTGCGGCGCACAAGTGCACTTTTACCGACCGCGCATGTTGCACGCCAAACTAATGTTGATAGATGACAGCGCCGCCGCCGCCGGTACCGCCAATCTAGACGCCCGTAGCCTGTTTTTGAATTACGAAGTCATGACGATTTTCTACTCGCACAACGAAATCGCCGACGTTGGTAGCTACATTCGCTCACTGCTGCCCGATTGCGATCAGCGCATCAAACGTGTGGGTTGGTTGCGCGACACCTTGAGTGCGCCATTGAGATTGTTAGCGCCGTTGCTGTAGGACTGTTGCTTACCTTCAATGCGTTTTTGCCTGATAAGCAACGCCAAAACGCACAGCGAGCGCATCCAGTCGCTTGTCGATCGACCCAAATCCAGTGCTAATAGCTCGACGAGCGCGCCATTGCTCCGGCGAAAATGTGCGATCCAAACTGACGTATCAGCCAAAACATTCGCGCTGTTTCCGGCTCGGTTCGGCGGCGCGGGAGGTCTTGCATTTGCGGCGCTAATCCACCCAACGCCATCAAGCGCTTTTCGGTTTAGCAACGCTTTGCGGTTTGGACACGCACAAAGGTTTTAATAGCCTCTCGAAAAATCCCGGCTTTGTCCATTTCCGGCTCCGCAAGCTCGATTGCCTGCTGATAAAGCGCGTCGTCAATGGTGATGGTTGTTCTCACGGCCAATCCCAAGCATCAGTATTGATGCGAATTTTCTTCAATATTCATGCAAATGCTTTTCATCTATAAAATGCGCGGCGCTTGTGCTTGAGCTTTGACTACGGTCACATCAGTTCTAGCCTTGCGCTTGCTCCAAAGCGCGCTAACCATGATCCAAACAATCGCGATATTGATTGCCAACACGCACAACACCACAAGCGATGGGAAGCGCGACAGTTCAAGCAATTCAAACGGGATATAGATGCTGGTGCCGCCTGCCGCTAAGACTTCGGCCCAAGTTTTTTCTTTAAATAAACCAATGGCCTCAATTAGGTGCAAAACCGCATAGCCCGCCGCACCCGCAGCTAGCATGCGGATACGGGCATCGCCAAAATGGTCAGCGAGCTCCAAAAAAATGCCAGGGTACTTTGTCGCCGGATTCAAATGCGCGTGCCCAATCACGGATAGCGCAAGCCCGTGCAGGTCACGGTGTAGTAGCGCCAACGCGCCGCTGGCAAGCAAAAGCGCCAAAACGCCTTTGATAGCCTCGATCCATGCGACTGTGCGCACCGCTGTTAAGCCTTTCAAATGCCGCGTGAAAGCATCAAGCCAGAGCATATTTTTCGCTATACCGTAAATTATCTGTCGTGGGTTGTAAGTACCGTTTTGGCTATAGCTACTTCGGTTTCTTCGTCAATACGGATTGAATCACCATCTAAGTTTCCAGCGTTAGGATCATTATAAATATCGCTGTTTAGCTTGCCTTCGCCTTTGGCGACAATTACAGACACTACCGCGTCGCCGCTTATATTAACCGCTGTTCGGATCATATCAAGCAATCGATCAACGCCGAGTATCAACCCGATCCCTTCTATCGGTAAACCAACTTGCGCAAAAACCATTGATAGCATGATTAAACCAACTCCAGGTACGCCTGCGGTTCCAATCGATGCAAGTACAGACATAACAATAACGGTCAGATAACCCGTCAAGCCCAATTCAACGTTATATACATTAGCAATAAATACCGTAGCAACCCCCTGCATAATCGCAGTGCCATCCATGTTAATCGTAGCGCCAAACGGTACAGTAAAAGATGCCACTGAATTATTGACGCCTAATTTTTCTGTTACCGTGCGTAATGTCACTGGAATAGTTGCGTTGGAGCTTGATGTGCTAAACGCGAAGACTTGAGCGTTACGCATTTTTTTTATAAAAATAGCTGGGCTTAAACGCGAAAATAAATACAAGACGCCTTGTAGCGTCACAAAGAGATGAAAAAGTAACACTGCAACTAATACCAGCACATAACCAGCCAATTGCGCGAGTAAATCCATGCCGAGTTCTGAAATTGCCTTAGCAAGCAGGCAAAAAACCGCATAGGGCGCGACCGACATAATGATGCTAACCATTTTCATCATGACTTCGTTAAGGACTTCAATTGTAGCGACCAATCCTTTGGCTTTTTTACCGACCAGTAAAATACTGACGCCGACCAAAATCGCAAAAAAGATAATGGAGAGCATCTCGCCGCTTGCCATTGCCTGCACAGGGTTGCCAGGGATAATATTAATTAATACTTCTGATATTGGCGGAGCCTTCGTGGCGACAAATGTCGCATCTGTGCTGGCGTTCATACCTTTGCCTATCCCCAAGCCAGCCGCAACTAGAATTGCTGTCGCAATTGCAACGGCTGTTGTCAGAATATATAAAATGAGGGATTTTGTACCGATCCTGCCAAGCAATTTGATATCACCAATGCCGCAGACTCCGCAAATGAGTGAAAATAATACCAGCGGCACCACCAGCATTTTCAAAGAATTCACAAACATTTTACCCGTCACATGGAACAAGCCATTGACGATATATTCATTAATAAACGTGCCGGTGACATTTGCGTCGGTCAGATTGATAGCCAGCCCAACAACAATCCCGAGGAACATGCCCGTTAATACTTTTGCTGTTAAATTCATGATTTTGCCTCGTTAGTATTCTATTACAGCACAAGATAAAATCTTGTATTAAATTGCTATAATTTTAAGTGAAAATCGCTACTGTTTCGCGGATTGGGTTTAATTTGGTCTTTGGCGTCGTTTAGGTTATGTTGAAATGTTGCTTGTCCAGCCTTCCCCCCCAGCCGTCGCCCCAGCCGTCGCCCCAGCCGCCTTCTCAGCCTCTCCTTGACATTCCACACGGTTGCGTCCGCCTTGCTTTGCGCGATATAAAGCTGCATCCGCGTGTCGCAACATGTCTTCCAATATTAGCTCGCCGCCGCTTGCTGATTCGACACCGACCGCGCCGAAGCTGGCCGTCATGGCAATCATTTCACCCTCAAACATCACGGGCGTTTGCGCCAGCCGCATACGGATTTTTTCCGCAAACATGCGAGCGTCTTCAAGCCCGGCACTCGGCAGCAGAATGGCAAATTCTTCGCCGCCTAACCGCCCGCAGATATCGCTGTCGCGCTGACATTGTGTAAGCAAACGCGACAGATGTTGGAGTGCAGCATCCCCGGCGGCGTGGCCGCGGCTATCGTTGATCTGCTTGAAATGGTCGATGTCGAGCATGATCATTGCCACTGGCTCGCCGCGACGACGAAGCAGGTTCAAAACCGCCACGCCCAACTCGGAAAACGCGCGTCGGTTGTTCAGACCGGTCAGCACATCGGTGCGCGCCAAACGCTCGGCGACTTCATTAGCGCGCTTCAATTCATACGCCAGCTGAAAACTGCGCCGCAAAAAACCGCCCAGCACGCGGGTACTGCGCAGCGTCGAGACGAGATAAATGCAGCCACCAAACGCCAGCCCCAGCGGGATCAGGCCGCCCTGAAACAAAAACCAGATAGTCGTCGGCATCATGATCGCCGTCAAGGTAAATGCAATCGCCGACGTGCGCGCGACGTACATCAGTGCAGAGCCGCTGCTCATCCCAGTCAAAAAGAAATACACCACCGTTTTGATGTAGCAGCGAATCATGCGGCATGACCAGCAAGCCGCCAACGCCCCACACCAGTGCAGAGACGCCAAGCGAAACGACAAAGGCGCGTTCCCATCGTAAAACGTCGGCCTCGACCGGTACCGCGCGTCGGTAGGAAAAGACAATCACGGAACGCCAAAGCGCAACCAACACAATTGCTCCGAACCAAATATACAGGCGCAGGTGATCGGTGTTTTCCCAAAGTTTTCCGCACAATAGAGCGGCGACCATGATGCTGATAACCATCGCCGGCAAAGCCTGGCGGTAGACCACCTGCACTTGCTGTACCGCTAGCGCTTGCGAAATTGCCCGCGTTTCCTCAGGCGTTAGCACCGTCTCGTTTTCTGACGATGCGTATTTTTTCCGCGCCAGCGTCTGCGCCAGCGTCAGCTTGCCACTGTGTTTTGTTTCCAAGATTAATCTCCCGCGTTGGGCATTGTATGCCGCGTCGCGTATTCAGCGAGGCTATTGTTAGCCGTGTCGCTTTCTTGGCGAGTCGACGGAAAAAAAAGATACGCCACCGTATTGACGGATTCAGGTGCCGGTAATAGTCTTCGCGCCGCTGCCCTGTAAACATTTGTATTTATCAGAGCCGCATCACAATCTAGGCAGGCGTCGTCCGACGCTGTGCGCTTGTTTCTATTTTCTTGGGAGGGAAAGCATGGAAATCAAATCCTGCGGCAAACGCCGTGATATGTTGTCGGCTGCAATGATGGTAGCGTTGAGCACGGGGTTGTTCAGTACGGGCTTGTTCAGTACTGGCGCGTTTGCCAGCACACTAAACCAAAACGTATCGTGGACCGTGGATCGCGCGGGAACAACTGCGAAGTATCGCGTCGTCGCCTACGGTGATTCGATCTACGCTGGTTACAACGGCTCAGTCAGCAACGCCGCGCGCTATGCGGCCCCGACCATTCAAGCAGAGTATTTGTCAGCATTGTGGAATGCGGATGTCGAAAGCATTCGGCGCGCCAAGTCGGGTGCGGTGGCCTCAGATGTCTATCAGAACAAAATCGTCAACGAGCGTTCCTACATGCAAGCAGCGTCCACCCGCGTGGTGACGTTTGAGATGTGTGGTAACGATGGCCTACAGGCGCGCTCGGCGTTCAAAGCGCAAACGGGCACCTGTAATTACAGCGGGCTCGACACGGCGGTGAACAACTGCAAGACCTACGTTGCGGCGGGGATGGACTACATCAATGCCAACGCCAGCCCAAATGTGCGCCTGAAGGTGATCGCCAATCTCTATTACCCCGGCTACAACGCTGACAATGTGCAGAGTGCTTGCCGAGACGCCAGCACGGGTGCCACGGTTAATTTACGGGACCGATTTCTGCCAGCGATTACTAAAATGAACTACTGGATGTGCGAATACGCGCGCCAAAAAGGCTTTCAATGCGCCGATAGCTTCGCCGAGTACATGGGTGCTGACACCGACACCAACGGTGATGGTCAGATCGATGCCGCAGCACTGCGATATCGCTCCGGCGACAGTGAATCAGCCTACTTCACGCGTATCACTTCGACATTGAGGTCGACCCTACGCGATGCCAACACCAAGTTGATCGGCGCCAGCACCTCGTATGACTACATCCAATCGGATGACACGCACCCGACCTATACTGGCGGCACGGTTTCCGCAGGGTTCGGCGGCGGCAGCACCGGCAGCGGCGCACCGCGCTACACC
>JBBQBR010000012.1:0-13822 GCA_038317875.1 Lysobacterales bacterium | reverse complement strand
ACCCCAGTCCATCCTCAACTAGTTGGCGCGTTGGAGTCAATATTTTGGCAGGGAGGCGCCGCAATTTGCCGCGCGTTTAGCCCACAAAGCTAAGACGCGAAATGATGCGAATGGCGACAATAGTGTACAAAACTTAAGGCACGTGGGTGGCGCGCACCATCTCTAGTCAGTTGCGGCTGCTAACGAAAGTGAGTGTTTGGCATCGCGGGCTGTGCTAGGCCCGGGGACGCTCGGCCGCCGCCGCAATCTAAGGTGCCAAATCAAACACAAGCACTTCCGCATCTTTGCCATTCGCCAAAGTCAACAATGGCTCGCTGGAAAGCAGCAGCGCGTCGCCAGTCGCCAAAGGTACTGCATTCGCGGTGATTGACCCGCGCGCGACGAAAACATAGCTCAAGCGTTTTGCGTCTAGGTTTAGCTGCGCGCCTTCGCTGCCGTCAAACAAGCCCGCGTAGATGCGCGCGTCGGCATGGATCTGCACGCTACCCAATGCGCCGTCTGGGCTAACTACCAAGCGCAGCACACCGCGCTTGTCCTGCCTACTAAAGCTTTTTTGTTCATAGCCGGGCGCAATGCCATAGGCATTTGGCAGTAGCCAAATTTGCAGAAAATGCGTTTCCTGCGTTTTCGCGTGGTTAAATTCGCTGTGTTGAATGCCGCTGCCTGCGCTTATACGTTGGACTTCACCGGGCACGATGCTGGCGCCATTGCCCAACGAATCTTTATGTCCAAGCGCGCCGTCAAGCACGTAGCTGATGATTTCCATATCCTGATGCCCATGCGTGCCAAAGCCTGCACCTGCTGCGATACGGTCTTGATTAATCACGCGCAGATTGCCAATGCCCATGTGATTTCGATCTTGATAGCCAGCAAAGCTAAAAGAGTGAAAACTCTTCAACCAGCCATGGTCGGCATAGCCACGTTCCCTCGATTTGCGCACGGTTAGCATCAATATTTCCTTGATATTTTGCGGAGCCATGATTGGCTCAACATAGCTTAAAGTGTGCGCCCGAAAACTTAAATTAGAGCGTACGCGATTGCTGGTGGATGCGAGTCAAACTGATGTGGTGTATGGGGTGCGAGTCAAAGTGATGTTTATTTGAGCGCCAAAGGCGCGAACTATCACAGCCTGGGGCATCGCCCCAGGAAATTTGCGATAAATTTGATTAGGGCTGAAGGCCCCCGCCCATTGGGCGAAGTACCGTTTATTTTTGCGGTGGCACCAAAGCACGCATTAGCCAAAGCCACGCACGCCATTAGCAATGCGGAATTGGCGCAGCATCGCATCCTCGCGGTCGCCGACAGCGCGGTATCCGCAAAGGCGCGTGAGAAAATCCAGCATCGGTATTCTCACCGGTCAAGAAGTGTTTACCGTGCCCAATCTAGTCGCGAAGCTTGATGCCCAGCTGCATGGTTTAGGCTGCGGCTACTTACCGCGCTGTCTAGCGCAGCCGTATTTAGACACCGGGCAATTGCTGCAGCGCACGACCGAAAATACGCCCCGCGTTAGTCATATCGGCTATGCCTAGCCTTCGGTACCCGAGGTGGCGTTGGGCAAAGCGATGCTGTGGTGGTTGAAGGCGTCGGAGAGTCCGGTTACTAGGCGGGCGTTATTGGAGGTGTGATGAGTTAAACTTCTGTAGAACTTAGGATTTATCCACCATGCCAACCAAAAAAACCGCACTCATCACCGGCTCAACCAGCGGCATCGGCTGAGGTATTGCCGAAAAGCTTGCGTCTGAAGGCGCAAACATTATTTTGAACGGCTTTGGCGACACCGACGTTATTGCCAAGCAGCGCATTGATTTGGAAGAAAAATACGGTGTGCAGGTGCGCTATCAGGGCGCAGATTTATCCAAGCCTGAGCAAATCGAGCAAATGATGCAGGCGGTTTTGGCAGAGTTTGGCGCGGTGGATATCTTGGTCAACAATGCCGGAATTCAGTATGTCGCACCGATTGAGGAATTCCCGGTGGACAAATTTGACGCGATTATTGCGATCAATATGGCGGCGTCCTGGCACACGGTGCGGCTCGCGATTCCGGCGATGAAAGCGAAAGGGTGGGGCCGTATTATCAATATTGCCTCCGCGCATGCCTTGGTTGCCTCGCGCTTTAAAAGTGCTTATGTGATGGCGAAACACGGGATTGCTGGTTTGACTAAAACCGTGGCGCTGGAAGTTGCGGAATCGGGCATTACCATGAACGCGATTTGCCCGGGCTATGTCTGGACGCCGCTCGTTGAAAAGCAGATCCCCGACACTGCCAAGGCGCGCGGAATTACTGAAGCACAGGTTATTTCTGACGTTATGTTGAGCGCGCAGCCGACCAAAAAATTCGTCACCATCGAGCAAGTCGCGGCACTTGCCAGTTTTCTAGCCAGTGACGCTGCTGCGTCAATTACCGGGTCGCTGCAATCGATTGATGGTGGTTGGACGGCGCAATAGATTGGGCCGATTCCCTCAGTCGGAATCGGTGAGGAATTATCGAATACATTGTTTCGGCCGCTTTGGAGACTGCGATAACGCTTGACGGTATCTTTTTAGCGGCCCGAAACCGCAAAAATTAAGCCAAATACTTCTCAAAATGCGCAACCGTGCGCGTCCACGACAGCGTTGCGGCGGCTTTGTCGTAGCGCGGCGTGGAATTATTGTGGAAGCCGTGTTGAGTGCCCGCATAGGTCTGAATCTCAAAGCGGATTTTTTCTTTCTTGAGTGCGGCTTCATAAGCAGGGTAGGTGGCGTTTACGCGTTCGTCTGTTCCGGCCAAATGGCACAGCAGCGCGGCTTTTATTTTGCCAACTTGCGCGGTTTCAGCGGCAACGCCGTAATAAGGTACGGCCGCCTGCAATTTGTCGCCCATCGCTGTAGCGAGGTAATTGGCGATACCGCCGCCATAGCAAAAGCCGGTAACACCGAGCTTGCCGGTCGATAATTTGTGCGCGCGCAAAAACTCAGCGCTATTGAGCATATCGGTGCGCAGTTTGGACTGATCCAGATTGCCCTGTAGCACGCGGCCATCGTCATCATTTCCTGGGTAGCCGCCGACCGGGAACAGTCCATCCGGTGCTAAAGCCAAAAAGCCGTCAACGGCGGCGCGGCGCGCAACGTCTTCAATGTAGGGATTCAAACCACGGTTTTCGTGCACGATCAAAACCGCCGGAAATGGCCCGGTGCCGGCAGGCTGCACAAGGTAGCCACGCATTGCGCCGGAATTGCCGCCAGGGGATGGATAGTTAACGTAGTTCGCTTTGATCCGGGTATCAGTGAATTCAATCATTTGCGCTTGTGCGTAACGCGGCAGCAGCGCTTGCGCCATCGCCAAGCCTGTGCCCACTGCAACGGTCATGCTGGCCGCGCGGCTTAGAAATTCGCGGCGATCCATTTTGCCGTGACAATACTCATCATAAAGGTCGAATACGCGCTGATCAATTTCCAATTGCGTGATGCCGTCCGTGGCTGCGAGGTCTGACATTTGCGTTGAATTGAGCGGCTCGGTCATTGTCGTAACTTTAGAAATCGAGAAAGACCGATAATAATAGCGCGCATGCCCACGCGTGAGTGTGTGGAGAATGTGCACGGTGTAAGTGTTAGCAATACAACACTAAAAACACTATGCCGTGGCAATAAAACTGCGTTACGCTACTCTGACATTTTATGGCGATAGGTGCGGAAATGGCATTCCAATGGACGACGGCAGCGTTGTATGAAGCGTTAATCGCTTCGGAGTTAAATTTAGAAGGAAAAATTGAATTAAATGATGGTTTGGAACCGAATATCTCCGTGCAGCTGGCTGAATTCGGTGATCTTCCGGTACAAATTACCGTTTCCGGGGCGCAGCTGATGGTTTCTTCAGCGCTTTGGGAGGCTTCACAAGTCAAAGATCCGGCGCGCTTTAATGAGTTGGCGTTGAAACTCAATCCGGTCAATGCGCTATCCAATATCGGGCTGATTACCTTGGTGCCGGGGCGCGATCTCTACATTATGTTCGGGGAACTGTCGGCAAGCTCGGATTTGGCGCATGTGATTGAGGAAATTCGCGTGTTGGCGGACAACACCATTGAGGCGGCTGAGGCGTTTGCAGATCAGCTCATTGCGAGTGAAATTAATTCAGGAGTGCAGTCATGAGCTTATGGAGCAAAATTTTCACGATGTTTCGCGCGCGCGCAAACGAAGCGGGAGAGGCGGTTGTCGATGCAAACGCATTGCGCATTTTGGATCAAGAGATTCGCGATGCCAGCGAAGCGCTCCGTAAATCGCGCGATGATCTGACCACGATGATGGCGCAACGCAAGTTGAGCTTTAATAAAATTCAGCCTAAGCAAAACAAAATTGCGGAATATTCCGGCTTCATTGAGCAGCTGCTGGATCGCGGTGATGAAACGCTGGCGCGCGAAGTTGCCCAGAAATTGGCCGACCTTGAGCGCGAAACTGAAGCTGACGAAGTGCTTTTGACGCAGTACGACGGCAATATTGAAAACTTGAAAAAATCAATTTTGCAGGCGGAAAGTACGATTAGCCGGTTAAAGCAGCAAGTCGATTCGGTAAAAGCGACCGAAAATGTGCAGCGGGCGCAGGCGGCTTTGGCTTCGCAACATTCCGGCACCAACACCGCATTGCGTACGGCCACTGATTCGCTCGAGCGCATCAAGCAAAAGCAGCTCGAGCGTGCTGCGAAGTATGATGCTGCAAAAGAGTTAGAACACTTTGGCGGTGATCATGATTTGAAGGCGAAATTAGCGCATGCCGGCTTATTGGAAGATCACTCCAGCGCCGATTCTGTGCTGGCACGGTTTAAGTCCCGCCCCGCGTTAAGCGCACCGCCAGCGCTGCGATTGGACGTCGATAAGCCAAAGTCCAATGTTTGATTTTTTCAAAAAAGCAGCGCGCGCAAAGTTCAGTACCAACTTGCCGCCGCCACCGCCGCCAAGCGCATTCCCGTTGGGACTGCGGGTGGGTGGCGCGGTCACGATCGATGCGCTGCCATTCCGAGTACTGGGTGCAGAGCTATTGTTCCAGCTGCCACCTGGGAATCAAGTCATTGAATCGCGCGGCTTGATTGATTTAGGCCAGGGCGCTGAGTTACACCGCTTTTATTTGAGTGACGATGCCTTCATTCAGGTAAGCACCCAAGCAAGCGTGTTGGATGAGCTAAAGTTGTTTCAATTTGCTGAAACTAGGCACCCAAACACGCGTGCAGCTTTGGAAGCTTGGCTGAAAGAGGGGTCAGAACTTGGTCGTAGCAGCATCCATTTGCAGGGTAAAAAATTTGACCGGGTTTGGGGTGATGCTGCAGAATCGTACTCCCCGCCAGTCGTTTTTGACGAGCAGGTTTTTAAGAACAATTCAAGTAATCCAGATTATGATTTGACCCATTATGCAATGCTGTATCAGCGCGAGATTCTCAATAGCGAACGCTTGGAATACTTGCTGGTTTCTGTTGAGGATTCCGGCCCAAATGATTTTTGCGTAGTATTTTCTTTAGGCGTGGATATTAGCGCTGCAGATTTAGAAATTATTTAGTTTTTTGTTTGCTCGTTAACGAAAGTTAGTCATCTTGGAGATCGAACCGTGTTGAATCAATATCTTGCCGGGTTGCCGGCGTTTTTAGCGTATTTTAGCGTAAGCGCGCTGTTGTTGGTCACGTTTGGCTTTGTCTATAGCAAGCTAACGCCGCACCATGAATTTGAGCTTATCAAGGCCAACAAGTCCGCCGGCGCGGTAGCTTTTGGCGGGAGTTTGCTGGGCTTTGTATTGCCGCTGCTTTCGGCGATTTCGAACTCGGTCAGTTTATTGGATTGCTTGCTTTGGGGCGTGGTCGCTTTTGCGATACAAATACTGACGTTTTTTTGCTTACGGCTATTTATTAACGACCTAGGGCAGCGCATTGCGAAAGACGAAATGGCGAGCGGCGTATTTGTCGCGTTTACTTCTGTCGCAGTCGGCGCTTTAAATGCCGCCAGTATGACTTCGTGAGCGCGCTATGAAACGTTCAATGTTCATAAAATTAGCGGTCCTAGGCGGCGCACCGTTGCTGCTTACAGGCTGTGAAGAAGAGCGCAAGGCGATCGTGTATGAATCGGTCGAAGCGTGTATTAGTGCGGCTCAAATCCCGGAAAAAACGTGCAGAGAGGATTACGCCCGTGCTGAAGTAGAACACCGCGCAACTGCGCCGCGCTACTCCTCGAGCAGTGATTGTGAAGCGGATTTCGGCGCTGGAAAATGTCAGCAAAATAGCCAGTCTGGCGGCTTTTTTATGCCGTTTATGGCCGGTTATATGATTGCGTCGTTGATACAAGGTGGCGGCAATAATTGGTACTCAAGCCCTGGCAGCCACAGTTCGCAGCCTTTGTATCGCACCAATGGTTCCAGCACTTGGCGTACTGCGGACAACACCCAAATCGGCAACCGCACCGGTGCAACCAATGTTCCAGCGTCAGCAGCACAGCCCGCAACCCGTGCGGTCACCATGTCGCGCTCGGGTTTCGGTTCAAGCGCCTCCGCGCGCGGTGGTTGGGGCAGTTAGGTGCAACGTATAACGATTCCAGAGCGCGTCAATTGGCGCGATCAGGCCAGTAAACTTGGCTTTCAATTTCATACGATTGATAACGAGCCCTACTGGGTTGAAGACGCCTACTACCAGTTCACGTTAAAGCAAATCGAGGAAGATATTGAAGCGCCGTCATCGCAGCTGCATGAAATGGCGATGGCGTTGGTCGATGAAGTGGTGCGCGATGATGAGCTGATGCGCCGCCTGGAAATTCCACAGCGCTATTGGGATTGGATTGCGCGTAGCTGGAATGACCGACAACCGCATCTTTATGGCCGCATGGACTTAGCCTACAACGGCGTTGGGCCAGCGAAGCTCTTGGAATTCAATTACGACACACCGACTAGCTTATACGAGGCGGCTTATTTTCAGTGGCTGTGGTTGGAGCAAATCATTACGCGTGGCGATTTGCCTAAAGACGCCGATCAATACAACGCGATTCAGGAATTACTGATTGCCGCCTTTGGCGCGCTCACGCAGGGTTTAAAGCAGCCGCTGTATTTTGCCTCGGTGAAAGACCATATCGAGGATCGCGGGACGATATTGTATTTGCGTGATTGTGCGGCGCAGGCCGGAATTCACACTGAAATTATTGATATTGAAGATATTGGTTTAGCGGTCGGTGGCGGCTTTACCGATCTTGAAAACCGAATCATTCCCGCGCTTTTTAAGCTCTATCCGCTGGAGCACATGTTTCGTGAACAATTTGGCCCGTACTTACCCGATAGCGGTCTGCAGCTGTTTGAGCCGCCCTGGAAAGCCATTCTGTCAAACAAGGCGGTGTTGCCGCTGCTTTGGCAACGCCACCCAAATCACCCGAATTTATTGGAGTCACATTTTGAAAACGCCGCAAGTGAAACCCTTGCAGCCGGCTGGGTGCGCAAACCGATCCATTCACGCGAAGGCGCGAACGTCGAATTGATCACGCCCGATGGACTAAACGCCAAAATAGACGGCCCTTACAGTGATGGCGGCTATATTCGCCAGCGTTACGCCGCACTGCCTAAGTTTGATGCACCTGCCGCAGATGGAAAAGCCGAAACTTGGCACGCCGTGGTCGGGGCTTGGATCATTGCGGACCGCCCAGCGGGCTTAGGCATGCGCGAAGATGATGGGTTGATTACCCGCGATACGGCGCGCTTTGTGCCGCATGCGATTGTGGGTTAGCTAACGAAACTCAAAGCGCACGCCTAAACCACGCTGCAATACTGTAGCGATCTACCGTCGTGCGCTCGACAGCGTGCTCAGTTTCAGCACTGACAAAGATCACGGCGGTGCCGCTTTGTGGTGGCACAAACTGCACGCCGTCACTTAAATACAGTGCCAGTCTGCCACCGTCTGATTGCTGCCACGCTGGGTTGAGATACAGCACCAAAGAGATCACGCGCTCTGAGTTGCGCTGAAAAACATCTTTATGTCGTGCGTAACCGGTGCCCTGGGCATAGTGTGCGAAATGCGCTTCCACGGTCGTCAAATTTAGCCACAGCGTCTGATTCAGTGCGCAACGAATCTCTTCTAACATACTGAGAACTTGCGCTTCCGTGGCATTGTTATCACTGCTTAGCCAATGCGTGCGATCCCCGCGAATCGTTGAATTGGCGATGTGTTCTCTGCCAATACGAGCCTGATTCCAGGTGCTCGCCTGACTTTTACAGTGGCCGAGCAACTCGGCTGCAAACTGGGCGCTAATAATGTTTGCTAAAACGGCGACGCCTGAGAGTTCTAAAGCGGCACTCATTTTTGTCGCATCTATTTCCCAAGGGGCTGCACCAATTACGCGCTTACTATTGGTCAAATTTTTGGCGCAGCGCGACGGCTACCAATGGATGCACAAAGCCAGTGATATCCCCGCCCAAACGCGCAACTTCTCGTACTAGGGTAGAGGAGATAAAACTGTGGCGTTCTGCCGGTGTCAAAAACATGGTTTCTGCCTGCGGCATTAGATGGCGATTCATGCTTGCCAATTGAAATTCATATTCAAAGTCGCTCACCGCCCGCAGGCCACGCAAGACGACGCGGGCACCCAAATCTGTCACAAACTTTGCCAGCAGCGTGTCAAATCCCAAAATGTCGACGTTTTCGAGATGCGCAAATGCTTTTGTGCAGAGCGCAAGTCGCTCGTCTAAAGTGAACAGCGGGTTTTTACCCGGGTTTGCAGCGACAGCTACCACCACGCGATCAAATAACGGCGATGCGCGCTCCACTAAATCGGAGTGCCCGTTCGTTAGCGGATCGAAGGTTCCTGGGTAAACGCAGGTCAGGGGTATGGCGATGGGCATCAGTTCGGCAATTCTAGTTTGAGTGCGTTGACCTTAGCCGATGGCGCGCAACGGCGCTACTTGCAAAAGCTTACATTCGAAGAATTACGGCCAATAGTCCAGGAAAGCGCGTTTCTAATTCCTCAGTGCGTAGCGTGTTTTTGAGTGTGGTGCCAGCCTCCAAAGACCTAATCAGGCCCGCTTTACGCAACACTTTAAAATGGTGCGCGAGTGTGGATTTAGGCACGCTTGAACAGGCGCACTGGTTACACGCGCGGCCTGCCTCAAATTGCGCAATCGCGCGCACAATAGCCAGGCGCATTGGATCCCCAAGCGCGTGCAGCACTTGCGTGATTTCAAGCGCATCCAGCGCTGGCTCAGGCGGCGTGCGTTTTCGATTATTGCCGGCGACGTTTAACTCCATAACTTCTCAGTTGAGGCAAAAACGACGATTTACAAGTCTAGCTTTGCACGACGTTCAAAGACCAGCGCATCTGCGCGCTTTAATTTAAGCACGAGCAGTTGCGCGTCTGCGCTCAATCGATCCCACGATGTGGCATCGATTTGGACATAAAAAGCACTCAAAATGTCGAGTAATTGTGTGTTGCAGCTAATTTTTTGCCCACCCATATGCAGTGCGCCCTGCCATTCAATGACGCGCATTCCCGGCGCAAGCGTCAGTGCGGAACCGCCAGCCAAGCGATCGCCAAGTTTTGCGGCTGCTCTCAACTCTGCGCCCGTAAGTTTTGGTGCTGAAATTTCGGGGACAGCAGGGGCGCGATAAGCCGACATAAAGTCGGCAAACCAAGCGCCAAGTTCGGCGTCCGAAAGCTGCATTGCTTGCACCAGCGTTTCACGTACTTTGACAACGCTGGCATGGTCTAGTGCGATTGAATGTGTTTTTCCACTCAGTGGTGGATCGCTGTAGCGCAACGTATCTGGCAGCTTTTGCGCGTGCGTGCGGGCAAAGTTTTCAATCAATTCTGTAGCGCTGGGCGCGCGCAGACCAATTGAAAACGTCATGCAATCATCGTCTAATGCGATCCCGTGGTGTGGCACGCCCGGTGGCAAATACAGCATATCGCCAGGGCTAAGCACCCAATCGCAGTTTGGCTCAAAATCAGCCAGAAGTTTCAGCTTCGCTTTCGGCAAAAACTTCTGTCGTGCGGTGGTTTTAGCTTGCGCTCGGTCGTCGATCTGCCAGCGTCGCTGACCGCGCCCTTGCAATAAAAATACATCGTATTGATCCACGTGGGCGCCAACTGAGCCGCCACGCACGGCGTAGCTTACCATCACGTCTTCGATGCGCCAGCGTGGTAAAAAATCGAAGTGTTTGAGCAATTCGCGGACGTTGCGGTCCCACTGATCCACTTCTTGCACCAACAATGTCCAGTTGGAACTGCCCAATCTGGCAAAACTGGCGTCTGAAAATGGCCCAGATGCAACGGAAAATCGTCTGCCCGTGCCCCGTACAATTCTAGCCAGCGAGCCCTCGGTGCACGCAAGGCCCGCTAAGTCATTTGCGCTCGTTGGGCAGGCAAAGCCTGGCAATGCTTGGCGCATCAGTTTTGGCTGCTTTTGCCAGTATTGCTGAAGAAATTCCGCAACGCTGATGCCCAAATTCAATTCATGGTTTGCAGAATTGCTGGCCATTATCGGCTACCGTGGTGCCTGCGAAGCGGCAAAGTCTATCAACAAACGGTCAGCCTCCGAGCTTGAACTCTAGACGTTGACGCGCCGATGCGCTCACTGGTTTGCCGTTGGTTATTCGCGGTTTGAACTTCCATTGACCCAAAGCGCGAGTGGCCTCGCGGTCAAATTCTCGGCGTGGCTGGGAATCAATGACTTTGATGTCCGCCACATCGCCGGTGGCGGTCACAGTAAAGGTCAATTCTACCCAACCTTCTATTCTTTGACGGAGTGCGCGCTGTGGATAGGTGGCTTCGACTTTACGTGTCAGTTGAAAGTTACGGTCTTCGGCGCTAGCGGTTGCGACGACTGGCGTCACAGGCGCGGCCGTAGGCGTAGGTTTGGGCGTGCTCGCTACTGGCGGAGTTGGTTTAGCGACCGGCACGGCCGGCGTTTCTGCCGCAGGTGGCGTCACTGGCGGCGCTGCGGTACCAGCTTGTTCTTGTGCGCGCTGTTGTGCTTGTTGCTGTTGCGCCAGAATTAACGCCTGTTGTTCCGCGTCGCGGCTAGATTGAATGCGTTTGAGGTTTTCGATTTTTCCAGCAAGCGTCGTTAAAATCACTGAGGAGCTGGGATCTGCCTTACGTAAGAGCATTAAGGCGCGCTCGGCCTGCGGGATATTGCCTTCGCTGATATATTGATCCGCGCGATCAATGGCATAAGGCATTATTTCATTCAAAGCGTCTTTCGCGATTCGATTTTCCGAATCGATATCGAGCGCTTTGAGATAAAGCTCGACTGCGTTTGCGCCTTCAGGTGAAACTAATTGCGCCTTTTCGTTGGCATCTTTCGCTTCGGCCAAAATGCGCTGCAGATCTTCAGGCGTTGCTTGTGTTTCTGAAGCGCCCGCTCGCGCGACCGCTTGAACGCCCGCTGCGGCATCATTTTGCGCAGTAACATCTTCTTTGCTGACTAAACCCATCACGATGTAACCTGCCGCAGCCAGAAAAACGATACCAACGATGACCGGCAAAAGAAATTTTTTACTTGAGGATTTCGTAGCTGACATAACGCACCTTCGCTGCTTTGGAATTTAAGTCGAATTTGGCCCGCATCCGAGCCCGAGTTACACAACGCTCTGATCTGCGTCACCTGCAACATATCACGGCACTTTTCGAGAGTGCGCCGAAAATTATAAAAAATCGTGTCACGTTACGCTTGTGCACATTTCAACTCAGCTTTGCGTTTGGACACGTACTCTATTTCTGCCCTCCGCCTTGGCACAGTAGAGTGCTTGGTCACTGCGTTTTAATGCCGCGTCTAAGGGCTCGGTCGGTGCCCATTCCGCAATTCCAAAGCTGGCGGTAATGCGTAGGTTGCCGTTCGCAAAATTGCAATCCCCAATGAGTTCGCGCAAGCGGTCCGCGCGCTGTTGTGCAACGGCAAGCGTTTGATCGGGCCACGCAAGCAGAAACTCTTCGCCGCCCCAGCGGGCTGCGGCTTCGTCTGCGCGCAAATGTTTGCGGATAACCGCGCTGACCGCACTTAGCACTTGATCGCCGACATCATGTCCAAAACGGTCGTTGACTTGCTTGAAATGATCAATGTCTAAGGTCGCGATACAGCATTTTTTGCCGTTCTTGCGCATCATCTCGCCAATATGCTGCATCAATCCCAATAACGCACGGCGATTCAATAGTTTTGTTAAAGGATCTGTCGCAGCGGCTTCAGCAAGATTGGCCTCCATCTGCGCACGCTGCTCGTGTTCGTCGCGCAATAAAACATTAAGTTCAACTAGCTCTTTGTTGCGATCTCGAATCGACCCCTCAAGCTTGGTGCGAGCCTCACGCAACTGCGCGAGCGTGCCTTCACGCTCCCGGATTGTTTGCTGAAGTCGTTCACTCATATCATTAAACGCTGACGCCAGTCGGCCGGTTGGATCTTCGGCAATCGTTTGGATACGCGCATCAAAGTTTCCTGCAGCAACTTGTCGTAAACGCTCAACAAGCGTATCGAGCGCTCGGTTTACACGTCCTGCAAATAAGCGCGCGAACAGCAACGACAAAATCACCGCACCGATGAAGCCAAGCAGCGCATAGTTTCTAATTTCGGCTAATCGCTGTTGTTGTGCAGTGCCATCGGCGCGTAACACCAGGGTGTACTTGGGCGCGTTTTGAGTCTTAGATAGGGTTTTTGCGCCAGCATTACCCATCGGTGCAGCCACATTGCTAACAACTGCGGATAGATTGTTTTGCCAAGGCAAAACAAGTTCGTCTTCAAGCACCAAATCGCCTTTATTTCCCGAGCTCAGCAATGGCGTACCGGCTAGCCGCTTTTCATCTATAAACAGAGTTGCCGAGGACAACTGTTGCGCGCTGACGGCCCGAGTCAACGCTAAATCCAGTTTGGCGAGCAACTCAGGCGAAAACACAAATGAATCGGTGCGCGGCAGTGTGTCGAAATGCGAAGCTAACGCGTTAAAGGTAGCGCGTAGCCGTGCTTGATTTGCTTGTACGATGTCGACGCTGATCGAATAGTATAGATAGCTCGCGACAGCCGTCGCTACGACGAGCGCGCAGAGTAAATGCGAATAAAAAAGATGTCGACTCAAACTAATCGGGGATCCAGACATTTATTAACACTAAGGTAAATTATCCTTTCTAAGTATGGCACTAACGCCAAAATGCTGCGCTTGAAACGTGAAAATTGATCTGGTGTCACTTCGGACTAGATTGTGAGCTGTTCAAGCCTATGTCGCTTTGATCCGCCAGCACTCAACAAAGCAAAGCTGAAGGAACTCAAAAGTAGCTGTATCGGGATCTTGCGGACTTCGATGCAAAACCGGCTATACTTGCGGGCTTCGCGTCGTCTGGTACGTTAGTGCCGGTAGCGCATGAAAGAACATTTACTTGTTGCTTTGCTTTTGCAAATCATTCGAACCAAATTTAAACAAATACGCATTGCGTAGAAAAGGAATTCTCATGGTCAAAATTCGCCTTTCCCGCCAAGGGTCGAAAGCACGTCCGTTTTATCACATTGTTGTAACGGACGAGCGCAGTTCACGTGATGGCCGAAACATTGAGCGCGTTGGTTATTTCAATCCGGTCGCAATGGGTAAAGAAGTGCCGCTGCAATTGGACTTGGGCCGAGTTACGCATTGGGTCGGCAATGGCGCGCAGCCAACTGAAAAAGTACGCTCACTGATCAAGCGCGCGCGCAATGCCGTTGTTGCACCTGCTGCTGTCGCTGCTTAATTAGTATTTATGACCGACGTTGTGGTCGGCCTCGTGAGCGGCCTCCATGGCGTTCAAGGCGCGCTAAAAATAAAGAGTTTTTGCGAGCCAGCGGAAGGCATTTTTAAATATCGACCCTGGACGCTCTCTCGTCC
>JBBQBR010000011.1:0-13918 GCA_038317875.1 Lysobacterales bacterium | reverse complement strand
GATCGTCTCCGGCGGGGCGTTGACTTTGTTTGCAATACGCGCCTCACGTGTGCGCGTGGCATCTAACGCGGCGCTGGTTAGTAAGGAATCGCTGTTGATCGTCAATAATGTCTTACTCGTCAGCGCCTGCTTTTTGGTGCTGTGCGGTACTTTGTGGCCGCTGGTAACAGAAATGATGGGAACCTTGAAATTGGCGCTTGCTCCAGATTCTGCGCCCTTGCCGAAGGTGTCAGTTGGCGCGCCATGGTTTGGGGCGAACTTCGGTCTGCTGATTGCCCCGCTGCTGTTACTGATGCCGCTAGGGGCATTCACAAAATGGAACGGCGATAGCTTCAGCAATATTTTGCCGAAACTAAAATTTGCCGCTCTTGGCGCAGTCATTGTCGCCTTGCTGGCATGGTTGAGTATTAAAAACTTAAACGTCAAGGCGATTTTGGGCGTACTCGTCGGCTTTTGGATCATTTTCGGTACGCTGGCGTTTGTGCTCAAGCGTCTACGCGAGAACTCCAGTGCCCAGCGATTTACCTTTGAGATGCTAGCGATGTCTTGCGCGCACCTTGGCATCGGCCTGTGGCTGCTGGGCGTGGTGTTGGTTGAGTCCTTAAGCGTTGAGCGCGACGTGCGTTTAGGCGTCGGCGAATCAGTCGCGATAGCGCAGTACACGCTTACCATGAAAAGCGTGGCGCATGTTTCCGGCGAAAATTATGAAGCGGACGAAGGCGTATTTGAGCTCAAAAAAGGTGCCTCGCTGATCGCGGTTTTGAAGCCACAAAAACGCCAGTATCGACGCGGCAATGTAATGACTGAAGCGGCAATTGACCCCAGTCTTAGCCGTGATATTTATGTCGCACTTGGCGAACCGTTGGATAGCTCGGGTAAAGTTTGGGCCGTGCGCGCCTATTATAAACCCTATATTCGCCTGATCTGGTTGGGTGCGCTGCTGATGGGTTTAGGCGGCATCTTGGGCGCATTCGAGCGGCGTTTGCGCAAACGTGTTGAGGCTACTGCACCCGCGTCGGCTGGATTTCCGAAAAGTGCTGACACGCAGGTGGCGGTATGACTGACGGCGCCAAACCTGCGGAAATCCATCCTCAAGAAGTAGAACCGTTTGGCTCAGCACCTAAGCCGGCGACAAATTTGCGTTGGTTGCTATTCTTAGTGCCGCTGCTACTGCTGATCGCGCTCGGGGCATTGCTGGCCAGCAACTTGGGCAAAGATCCTAAAATTGTGCCCTCGCCGCTTATTGGTAAACCTGCGCCGAAATTTAGTACGTTTGATCTGCTAAGCGGTGCGGTCGTCAGTAGTGAAACCTTGCGCGGCCAAGCATTCGTGCTAAATGTTTGGGCCAGCTGGTGCGCGGTGTGCCAGCTTGAACACCCGGTATTCAACGCTTACAAGCAAACGCCGGGTGCGCTGCCGGTGATTGGGCTTAACTATAAAGATGCGCCTGACGACGCCAAACGCTGGCTGGCGCAATTGGGCAACCCTTATCAACAAATTGCGGTCGATGCGAGCGGTAAAATTGGTTTGGATTTGGGCGTTTATGGCGCACCAGAAACCTATTTCATTGACCGCAATGGGATTATTCGATTCAAACAAATCGGTGAAATGACTGCGCAAATACTGGCCGAGCAAACTGCACTGATTGGTGGTGCGCAATGATGTTCCGTTCCTGCATCACGGCAATCGCACTCGTATTCATTTGCACCAGCGCGCTGATCAGCCCGGCGCACGCGATCGATCCACTGCCGTTTACCGACCTAAAGCAAGAACAGCGCTTTCAAGCCGTGACCGCCGAGTTGCGCTGCTTACAGTGTCAAAATCAAAACCTTGCGGATTCAGATGCCGGTTTGGCAAAAGATATGCGCCAACAGATTTTTGAGATGATGCAAAAAGGCGATTCAGACCAACAAATTAAGCAATATATGATTGATCGCTACGGCGATTTTGTGATCTATTCGCCGCCGTTTAACTGGCAAAACAGTTTGCTGTGGCTATTGCCTTTGTTTGCGGCCGTGGGCGGCATCACTTTTGTATCGTTACACTTTCGTAGCGCACGCCAGTTGGCTGCGGCGCATTCTAAAACGGGCGAGAACCCTCGCTCAAACACCGAACCGGGCGCACGCGCGCCGCAGGTTGACGCTGGAGATAATTGGTAAATGCAAGCTTTCTATTTGTTTTCCGGGCTAATGATCTGTTTTGCTCTGTATTTACTCATTTACCCACTGATTAAAGCCGCGTCCGATAATGGCTTCAAAGCCCAAACCGTAAAGACTTTGGGCGAACTTAAAAGCGTAGCCGGACTAAAGGCACAAGGCGTGATTGATGCACCAGCCTATGAGAAAAGCCGTCGAGAGTTGGCGGATACCTTGCTGAAAGCCTTGGAAGCGCCGGTGAAATCGAATCGCGCACCGATGCTGATTGGTGCGTTTTTTCTAGCCTGCTTACCGCTGTCGGTGATGGGCATATACAAAACCGTCGGCGCACCCGGCGGACTGAGCTTTGCACCGCCGCCATTGGCTGCGCAAAATTCATCAGTGCCAAATGCTGTAGCGGCCGCCGCGTCCACATCTAGGCCTGAGCAGACTTCGGATTCCCCGGCAAAAGCAGGCATGGACTTGCAAAAAGCCGCTGAAGGTCTGCGCGCTAGGTTAGAGGCAAGCCCGGAAGACGGCGCAGGCTGGGAGCTTTTGGGCCGCACCTACTTTGAAATTCAGGACTTTGCCAACGCCGCCGACGCGCTCGCTAAGGCAATCAAAATTTTGCCGAAAAGCGCCGATCTTTACGCCCAACACGGCGAAGCGGTCATGAATGCTGCGCAGCCAAACTTACCACCGCCGCAAGCTGAGGCAAGCTTGGATCAAGCTTTAGCGATTGATGCGAAGAACCAAAATGCGCTATGGCTTAAGGGCGTCAGCAGAAAACTGGCCGGTGATGCGAAAGCGGCGCTGGCGAATTGGACGTTGTTAGCCGAACAACTGCCGCCGGGTTCAGAGTCGGCAGCGAGTGTCGGTAAGCAAATCCAAGCGCTGCAGGTCGAACTGGGCCTGCCGCAATCTAGTCCAACTCAAATGCCGTCGCCTGCAGCCACCGCCGTGGCTGCACCGGCCGTCGCCGATACAGCTACGCCAGTCGACATCGAAGGCGCAGCCGTGAGTCTGGAAATCACGCTTAGCCCAGAATTGAAAAAGCAGTTAGGGCCAAACGATGTGCTGTACGTATTCGCAAAAGCCGCGAGCGGCCCACCCGTACCGCTTGCCGCGCACCGCAGCCCAGCGATGGCACTCAATGCAGGCGCGCCGGTGCTGATCACGCTGAGCGATAGCGATGCGATGATGCCGAGCATGAAATTATCGATGTTTCCACAAATCACGTTAGCAGCACGCGTCAGCAAATCCGGCCTCGCTACGCCGTCAAGCGGGGATTTTCAAGCGTCGAGTGCAACCTTGACGCAACCGGTGAGTGGCGTGATTAAACTGGAAATTTCCGAGGTTTTGCCTTAGTTCGTCACCGCGTTTGCAACCACTGGCGCAGCGCGCATCACCGCACCCGCCAGCGCTTGCCCGGATAAAAACGCGCCTTCCACACGCCCACCCGCGCACCAATCACCGGCAATACCGAGTTGTAGCTCAGTATCGTAAAAATGCCCGTCGATGTCGTTATCCCGTTGGCCTAAGGCGTATCGCCATCGGTGTGCACTGACATACGTCGGCTCAACAGTTATGCCGGTAATGCGGGCGAATTCAGAGAGTAGTAATTCGCTAACAAGCTCCGGCGAATCTTCCAAATGCTGTGCAGACCACGCCGCGTTCGCGTGCAGCACCCAGCAGTCCAGCGCACTATTTCGCCCCGGTTTAGAACTATCGCGCGCAATCCAGCTCAATGCGCCGGTATTAACAAATGCCCCGTCAAACGCCGGCGGCAGCGCGGGCTCGAACGCCGCCATCACCGCCCAACATGGCTGCATCGCAGTGGCTCGCGCAAAGCCCAACGCGGCAGGATATTCCGTCAGCAGCACGGCCGCCTGAGGCGCTGGAACGCACAGTAAAAGTTGCGTCGCTTGTGCGATTAGCGCGCCAGTCGCATCAAATACCTGCCAAATACCAGAGTCACGCGTAATCCGACTGATCTGCGCATCAAATCGCACCGTCAAGTCGCTCAGGATATGCTTCACCAGCGCGTTTTGGCCCGGGATTGCGACATAGCGCTGCAATTGCTCAGACTTATCGCTAATGCCATCGGCATCAATACTCACCAATCGCGGCTGCCAACGCGCCAGCACCCCGCGCAGCTGCCAGGCATCAACCCAGCGACGAAAACGTACATCACGCGCGGTAAAATACTGCGCACCGTGATCAAACTGCAGGGCGTCAGATCGACGCGTACTCATGCGCCCGCCGCCACCCCGCGCTTTGTCGAGTATTTGCACGCGGTGGCCAAGATCCACCAGCGCGCGCGCCGCAGTTGCACCGGCCATACCGGCACCAATAATCAGCACATCTTGGCTTGGCCCATTTGGCCGCGTCACCTTACGTTGGAAAGCCGCCATCTCGATACGCCGAGCGTGCGCCGCGACGTCCCTGGGGCGCACTGCGCCCAACACCGGCTGTTCTGGACTAAACGGCCGATCAAATAGCCCGAGCGCCCAAAGCAAACCGCCATAGGAATTCGGGTTATTGCCATCCAATGCATAGCGGTGATTAAGATCAATTAGCGTCTGTAACGCCGCTTCCGGCGTGGCGGACCATTGCGCAATGCCTTTTGCCCACGTCATACGGACATTGTTATGCAGCTCGCCGTGGCGCAACAAAGAGGTTTGGCACGCATCCATCAACGCACTGCCAGAGCGCGCGCGTGTAAATTCTTCCAGGCTTATGCACGGCGTGCGCGGATCGCTTTTATGATCGCTCAAGCTTTGCTGCGCCCAGGTGGGCAATGCGGCTAGAACTTCCGGGTTTTCCTGATGCGCGCACCAGTGATAGCTCAGTTCACGCCAGACCAAAAGTTCATCTAAAAACTTTGCCGCGCCCGCGCCACCGATGGCGTCGGCCTCCTGCGCAAGGCGCCACGCGCTGACGTGGCCGTGATGCAAATAGGCACTCATGCGGCTAACGCCGTCGTCAGCGGCATCATTGCGCCGCGCCGCGTAGCGCGCCAAGCCCGCACGCTTGAAAGCATCCCAGCGCGCGTAGCCCGCAGCACTTCCGCCCGGTGTATCGCGCACTTCAGTGATGCTGTGATCGATCGCGCATTGCGCAACCGCATCCGCAATCGGTGTCGAAAAATCAAACGCATCGAAACCGATTTCACCCGCAAAAAGACCACCCTGATAACGCAGTTCAGGGTAAGGCTTAGCAATCGCTGCCGCCTGAGCTTTTGCCTGTGCGCTGCGAAAACTGTACGCGCGGTCAAACCGCTTGACGCTTGAGCGCAGCGGCACCAAGCAAGACGCATCCACCGCCCAAACCGGCCCGCGCGCGTGCGCTGCAAGCGCGCGCGTCCAACGTGGAAACGGCGGTGCTGGAAAATCTTCGACAACCACCGCAGCCGCATTTCCAAAAAGTGCGCGCAGCGGCGATGACTTACCTGCCGTGTCGCCTTCCGGCGAGACTTTCTGAGCGTTCGGTGATTTTTCTAAATTGAACACGTAGCGTATGCCGCGCTCAGCAAACTGCTTCGCAACATCGCGCGCGCCCTGCAAAATGAAGCTGTGGTGGCGATCCGAATTAAATCGATGCGCGCCCGCTAAGCCTTGATAAATCAGTAAGGGCTTCGCTAAAAAATGCGCAAGTTCAATGGCGACGTCAAGTGCCGGGTTTTGATGCGCGCGCACGGCGTGATGCAGCCAGAGCAATACAAACTCACCACACGTTTGCGCGTCGCTGGCGCGCAGCAAATGAATACGCTCAGCGTGGGTGCTTAGCTGCGCCAGCCCGTGGACGCTAATCGCGCCTGCGGATGGTGCGCATCGCTTAGATGATTTGCCAACGGACATAAAAAGGGCTGCTTCAAAGGAGTGCGATTGTTCCAAATTCACCGTGACTAGCCTGCGAAACTCAAGTCCTGGAACCCGGTTCTACACGGTCAACCAAAATGGCTATTTGGCTTCAATTTTCCTGGCGTTGAGTTCCTGATCTGCCAAGCGTGCAAAATCCAGCGGTGCCAAACCGGTAATACGCACCGATTGCCCGCTGGACAGATCTTTGGTTGCCTCGGCGTTGGAATACACCAACACCTTGACGCCATCTTTGCTCAGCAGCCAAAAAAGTCCAGGCTCAAGGAATTTACCAATTTGGCCTTCAATAATCTGCGGCTTTGCGCTATTCATATCCACTGCTGCGAAACACTGGGTGCTAAGAAGCGAGGCGGCCAAGACTGCGGCTGTGTAGAACTTATTCATTTTATTACTCTCTGTGCGAATGGGGTTGTTGCAGCGCACTGTGACGCAACAAGAATTCACATTCTGTCTGGTGGTTAACACTTTTCAGCGGCGTGCAGCGAAAACAGCACCCTGAATTTGTGGGCCGCTACGCGTGCTAGGGCTTTTTTGTTTTGCCAAGCTGAGAATATTTTGCCGGAGCGTTTTGCGCGGTCAAAACATGTGTAAACCAAATCTCGACATTTCGTAACGCAAGCGGCTTAGATTTTTGGCACACTTGCGCCTCAAGTTCGTCGGAGCAGAACAAATGAAACTACGCAACCATTCCAAACTGGCGATTGCCATGGCTTTTGCCACGCTAGTAAGCGGCTGCGCCCCGGAAAACTCGGTGCGCGTGCGCAGCCCCGAGATTGTTGCGGCACAAGCAGCGCCCACGCAAGAGATTGCAGAACTCAATACGCCCAGCGGCATCACCAGTTTTGTCATTCCGAATGACTTGGAAACGCCGAAGATTTTCGCCGCAGACTTATTGCCCGCAAGCATGCTCAGCGGGCCGCAATTTGAAGTTGCGCCAGAAATTGAGATGAAAGGACACATTGCCGCGTTCCAAGTTAAGAGCGATTACGGCCGACTAGACGCTGATTCGGTCGAATTGGTGGAACAACGGGTGGTTGAAATCAGCGCGTTGGCCGAGCTTGAACGCTTAAGCGGCATGGAAGTATTTGGCAAATCTGCCTACAACTCGGTCAAAGGCACCAGCAAAGCGGTTTACAACGTTTTTCGCGACCCCGCTGCCACCGCACGCGCTATTCCTAGAGGCATCCGCAAAAAAGTCAGCAATACATGGGCGGCGATCAAGTTGAAAACCAAAGAATTGGGGGACACCGCACGCAGCAAAATTCGTGGCGACGGTGCACCGCCGGAATTCAACGCATTTTTGCCTGACCCGCCGCTAACGCCGGAAAAAACTTGGGAAGACCGCGCGGCGTCACAAGGTACCAGGTTCGGCCTGAGCTACATTGGTTATAGCCGCGCGCGGCGCGAACTGACGCGCGAATTGGGGGTCGATCCTTACACCAGCAACCCACAAATTGAAGATCGGTTAGATGCCTTTGCTTGGAGCTATCTTGCAGGCAGTGCTGGCACCAGTTTAGTGGTGGGCGCACTGACGGGCGGTGCTTCGGTGGTATTGAGCAGATCGCGGCAAATTAACAAATTGGTCTATGAGCTATCGCCAGAGGACGTGAAAAAGCGCAATGCTACCGAGCTTGAAAAAGTTGGCATAGAAAGCGACACAGCGCGTAATTTTTTGCGCAACTCCAGCTTTACACCGACGTTGCAAACGGCCGTTGTCGATCAGATCACCAGCAACTGGCAGGCCGATGGCTGGAAAGACTTGCTGCGCTATTTGCGCTATGTGGATTCTGAAATTGAGGCGCGCTTTATCGTCAACGCGCTGCGCTTAGTTGCAACGCAGCCACCTGAAAACAAAGTGACCTCGGTATTTTTAGTGGGCGTCACGCCCGTGTTTGTGCTTAACGATGGCACTTTGCTGGTGCCAGCGCCAGTGGACTATGTTTATTACAACGCTAAGTTCAAAGCGTTCCTAGGCGAACCGCAGCTGCGTGGCAAAACCGTGCAGATTGCCATTGCGGGCAAAATGAGCGTTGCGGCCGAACGCGCCATTGCCGCACGCGGTTGGACAGCGGTGAGTGGCGTTAGCTTTCAGGGTGTGGCGAGTTATGCGCAATAGTTAGGTTTTATGAACCCACTCAAGCAAGCTTTGTACGATAAGGCTCTTCAGCTTGTGCGACGTAGCAGAAAAGCCAATAGCGATGTGCGCATCGATTATTCAAATTGGTCCCAAGAGGCGCGGTCATCACCCATCGCCTTTCTGGATGAATTTTATAGCCACGCGCCTTACAAATGCCTCGCTTGCGGTAAGAGCTGTGTCTTTTCAGCAGAGGATCAAAAGCACGTCCGTCCCGGTGCACGATTAGGCGCGCGTGCGCGTGGCTTACCGCATCGCAAACGGTCGAAAATAGCCGCAGGCGCTGGGCAATTGTAAGGCGGTTTTGATCGCAATACTGGCTTAAATCGAGGCCGTCTACATATTCCAAAGCGCCACGGCCTGCCATCAGCGGCCATGCCACCATCAATCAGATGCGCAATATTCGGGTGTGTCAGCCCCGCTAAAATCTGGCGTTCGGCGCGAAAGCGGGCGTTGGTTTCTGCCGCGTGCCAGCCGGGTTGAATCAGCTAGATCGCCACCTGTTGCGCGAACTCGCCGTCCACCCGATCCGCCAGCCAAACCGTGCCCATACCGCCGCAGCCGAGTTCGCGCACCAGAGAAAAAGCGCCTAGTCGCAAACCCGTCAGCCCGTGCTGTTGCGCGCGACTGTCCGCATCAGACAAGGAGGACAATAATTCCGGCGCTAATGCATCCATATTGGTCTTCAACAAGTCCTGCTCATCGGCGGCCAGCATTGCCAGTAATTCGATTCGGATTGCCGCCTGATCAACACCCGCCGCCGCGCCTAAATCTATGGCCAGTAGCTCGTCTAGACGCACTAGGCGTTGATCTAAGGGAATTTCAACCACTAGATCGAACAATTCGCGCACGCGAGCCCAAGTTTGCGCATTCATTTAATTTCTCCGTCAATTTCACGCATTCTACCCGCGCGCTTGTGTCCTATAGTGCCTGCTCCGGGGCATACATTGCACGTACGCGAATTCCTACTCACGCAGATCAACGCAGCTGAAACTTTATGTCCAAGCCCACTGATGTGCACTAAACTGCAACTTCGACAGGCAACGCGGGTATTCACATGAGCCATTTTGAAGAACCCATACCGCAAAAGGTTGCCATGGATGCGGTCTATGACGATTTGCTGCTCATCGCGCGCGCGGAATTGGCGCGGCATCGGCGCGGCCAGACTTTAAATACGCGGGCCTTGGTCAATGAGGCGTATCTCAAATTATTTAGTGCCAATGCAGAACTTGATTTTGAATCGCGTAAGCATTTTTTTGCCACCGCAGCCCAAGCGATGCGCCAAGTGGTTATTGACTATGCGCGGTCGCGCATGACCGACCGGCGCGGCGCGGGGGCCGAGCATATTGCGCTGGATGACCTCAATGGCTTAGCGCTACCAGTGGATGCCCAAGCGGATCAGTTAGTCGCCATTGATAACGCCATGCAAAAGCTTAGCCTGCTGGATGAACGCCTGGTTCGCGTTGTTGAGATGCGGTTTTTTGCCGGCCTAGAAGTTGCGGCAATTGCCGAATTGCTGGGTGTTTCAGAGCCCACCGTAAAACGCGATACACGCGCCGCCAAGGCATTTTTACAGCGCGAGTTAGCTCGCTAAAGCGAAACAGCCGTTTGCTAAAACCCTAAATTTAGGGTGGCTCTCTAAAATTTATTGATCCCCGCCTGCGCTAGTTCTCGTATGTCTCGTCTAGATGACCTAATTCGGGTCAAACCTACGGGAAGAGCACAATGTCTTTCAACACACACAAAAAAATGCGCTACGGCATTCTTGCGCTTTGTCTTGCACTTAGTGTCGATGCGCTGGCTGCAGGCGACAAAGTTCGCTTAAGCGATGACGAAATTCGCGCGCTGGGCGAGGATCCACAGGGCGGCGAATTTTATCGTTTGAATCTAGACCCGAAGTCCGCAAACGCCGATCAAGCAGCGCCCAATGGCGGTTCTGGGACTTTTTACACCAGCGTTGCGGCCAGCGAATTTCGCCCGCGCGGAAATGCTGCTGGTTTTAACGTGCCCAATCATGCGGCCCTGTTGTGTCAGGTAGGCAGCATCAACTCAGTCGCCGAAGCGCAAGTACAATTTACTCAGGGCGCAAAGCTGCAGTTTGTGCGTATTTATGCGAATGATTCCAGCGCTCAGAATCTAACCGTGGCGCTAATAGAGCGCTGCCAACCCATTTCGTCTGCCGGCAACGTCACAACCACGGTGTTGGCGACAACATTGACTTCCGGCACACCCGGCCGATTGACGCAATCGCAAGGTTTTCCTGCTGCGACCACGGTCGACAACAATTTGTGCACTTACAGCCTGCGCGTCCAGCTTGGTGACTCTATTAACGCCTGTGCGGCTAATCTTTTTCTGGACAAAGCCCGCGTGCAATGGATTGAGTGAAACGCCTTAAAGCCATCGACCAAATGCATCTCCGTCTCAGCTGCGCAATCTATCCGATTGGCAGCGTGAAAAACTACTTAGAGAAATTACCATGAAATTTGTAAGCAAATCCAAGACTAAATGCATGTCGGCGGTGCTATTTTTAAGCATATTTGCCGCAACTCATGCACTAGCGGATCAGGTCAGTATTGATTCGCGTGACTTTATTCCACTATTTGGCGACACGCCTTACGCCGAGTCTGGCGCAGGCAACTTGCTCTGCACCGGCGCTAATTCCAGCAATCTTTTCATCGCGCAAGTTCCCTTGCCGCCCACGCCGGCGGAATTAGACATTAAACAGCTTGCGATATGGGGCGGGGATGTAGCCGCCACCGACGTAAGCGTGCAATTAGATCGCTACTGTCAGAGTGAATTCTCTGCCTCTACGCCGGTTCGAACCAACCTCACAAGCGTTAACTCAACCGGCACTGGTGGTAATTATTTCGACGCCAGCACGCTCAATTTTCGGGTCAGCGACCAACAAACCTGTGTGTATATGCTGATCGCACAGCTCGGTCTAAACGGCTGCACAGGTAATTTGAGCCTTGCACGCGTTCGGGTGCGCTATGACGTGGTGCAAGCACCCGTGGTGGATGCGATGTTTAAAGACGGTTTTGAAAACTAACTCATCAGAAAATAGGACTTACCTGTGAACACACATATGTACTCGACTCGTTTTTCAAAGCAAACACGCTATAGCTTTTTACTCATGGCGCTTGCGCTTGGTACCTACACTAGTTGCGCCAGCGCTGAAAAAACCCCTTCGCGTGTACCGCTAACGCCGACTGAGGCGGCCAATTTAGGGCTAGATCCCGGCCACGACGGCATGCTTTTTCGCGTGATTCAAAATAGCGACGGCCCAGTCAGCAAAGGTTCCACAATTAATTACGCGATCAGCGCGCGTGAACAGCGCGGTGCAAGCAACGACGTTTTTCTACAAGAAACCGCTGATGGACGCTGGTGTGAAATCGGATCTGGCAATGCTTTTGCCGATATTGCGGTGAATTTACCCTCAGGCGCTGTGTTGAGCAATATGCGCATTTGGGGCTATGACCTAAGCGTTAGCAATGATTTGACCGTCAGCTTGATTGAGCGCTGCACACCGAATAATCAGTCCGGCAGCGTATTTACCTCGGTAATCAGAGAGCTCACATCGTCCGGTAACGCCGGAAATTTCACCCAGATCGGCCTGACTGTCTCGAATAACTCCATTGATAATGATGCCTGCACCTACACATTGCGAACCCGCTATTCAACGCCTGGCGAGATCAACTTCTGCGCGGGCGGTAATTTGCGACTGCAAAAAATACGTTTAAGTTATTCGCAGTAGGGCATAACCGGTGGGCTCGGCGATGTGAATCTGCTCTTGCGCTTTCGAACCCGCTAAACTCGCTCGCTTTCCGCAGCAAGCTTGAAGCGGGCTAGTTAGTCCAGTCGGTCAAGCAAACGAGTGCCATGTCCAGTCCACAAATCGCAGCACCACCGTTTAGTTTTGCGCGCCGCCATGGTGCTACGTTGGCAAGTTGGCTACCAAGCGGGCACGCCCAGGTGATTCACCGCCCGGACGTCAAAATTTCAACCATTACCGAGTTGCGACGCTACTTGGGCGCACCGATGAAGTTGGAGGAGCTCAGCAGCGATGCATTCGATGCGCGGCTGCGCGAGCTGTACGAACACGGTTCGGAAACCTCGAAAGCGGCGGCCGCAGATATTGATCAAAGTTTCGATTTGCGCAAATTAGCCGATGAGTTGCCCGAGCCTACGGATTTGATGGAAGCGGCGGACGATGCGCCGATTATTCGTTTGCTCAACGCCCTTCTGACGGAGGCGGTGAAAGAAAACGCCTCAGATATTCACATTGAGCCGTTCGAAAACCGCCTAGTGATCCGTTTTCGTGTCGATGGTGTGCTGAAAGAAGTGCTGGCACCGCAAAAAGGCATTGCCGCACCGGTGGCAAGCCGGATTAAGGTGATGGCAAAGCTCGACATTGCCGAGCGCCGACTGCCGCAAGATGGCCGGATTTCGCTCAAAATTGCCGGGCGGCCGGTCGATGTGCGGGTGTCAACGATTCCCTCCGGCCACGGCGAACGCATTGTGCTGCGTTTGCTGGACAAGCAAGCCGGGCGGCTGGATTTGCGTGATTTGGGCATGGAAGATGCGGGGCTAAAGCGCATTGATGACTTGATCCACAGACCACACGGAATTTTCTTGGTGACGGGCCCTACCGGGTCCGGCAAAACCACGACGCTGTACGCCAGTTTGCTGCGCTTGAATGACTCCACGCGCAATATTTTGACGGTGGAAGACCCAATCGAGTACTACATCGACGGCATTGGTCAAACCCAAGTTAACACCAAAGTGGACATGAGCTTTGCGCGCGGTTTACGCGCAATTTTGCGCCAGGATCCGGATGTGGTGATGGTTGGCGAAATTCGCGATATTGAAACCGCGCAGATCGCGATCCAAGCGTCGTTGACTGGGCATTTGGTGCTGTCAACACTGCACACCAATTCTGCGGTGGGCGCAGTGACACGTTTACGCGACATGGGTGTAGAGCCGTTTTTGTTGAGCTCATCCCTGCTGGGCGTGCTGGCGCAGCGTTTGGTTCGGGTGTTAGACCCGCTTAGCCGTGAAAGCTACATGAGCGATGCACGCGAACTCAAAATATTTGGTCAGACTGAAGCTGTAGAGCTGTATCGGCCGAACGCCGCAGCCGCGGCGCGGCGCGGCGGCTACAAAGGCCGCACCGGAATTTATGAGCTGGTGGGCATCGACGAAACCATGCGCCAGCTGATTCACAGCAGCGCCGCCGAGTCAGAGCTTGAACGCCATGCGCGCCAGTTTTCGCCCAGTATTTTAAGTGACGGCTGGCTGAAAGCGGCGCGCGGCATCACCAGTATTGATGAAGTACTGAAAGTGACGCGGGAAGATTGATAGGTGAGACAGATGAAAACAATGAATACCCAGCAGTTAACTCAGCAAACCGCACTTAGCACACACATTGCCCGGCTGAAGCGATGCTTATTCCTAGCCATTTTGCTCGGTCTAGCGCCGGTTCTAACCGCCGAACCAAATTCCAGCACCACATATACCGTTGTGCGGCACGCAGAGAAAGCGACGGAAGCTGGCGCCGACGGGGTTTTTGATGCGAAAGATCCGCCTTTAAGCGCGCTAGGACAAGCGCACGCGGCAGCGCTTGCCGAGGCATTGCGCGACGCACCGCTTTACGCGGTCTATGCCACGCCGTTTAAGCGCACCCAAAACACCGCACAGCCCAGTGCGACTGACCATGGCTTGCAGATCAGCACCTATGCGCCCGACCTAGCGATTGCTACTTTTGTGGC
>JBBQBR010000010.1:0-14121 GCA_038317875.1 Lysobacterales bacterium | reverse complement strand
GGGTCAGAATGCGTTCCGAATCCACTAGTGCTTTTGGGCAGCCTAGGCTTACGAAGCCAACTTTCGGGTTTAATGCGCTCATAAAATGGATTGACGCTGATCAGAGCGCAATTGGTAAACGGGGCGCGAAGTATACGGCGGGGCTTTTCGTTTGCCTGAATAGCGCGGGTAGGCAGGTGCGATTCAAAGTGATGGCGTGAGAAGGCGGCGGTCTATAAATGTAGGGGCGCATTGCATACGCCCAGGCGCACGGCATTGCGTATGCGAACGGCATTGCGTATGCGAACGGCATTGCCGCCAGCACGGACGAAGATCCATAAATATGGCGCGCGGGTGCTGTTTTAGCCGTTGAGAACGCTTTGGGCGCATGCAATGCGCCCCTACTTGGCGCAGTTTTTGCAACCGCCGATCAAACCCGCCAGCAAAAGTGATCTCCAGTGACAAAATTCGGCCAAATATTACGCCGCATCGCGCAAAAGCCAGCACTCGCGGGCTTCTCAATTGCCTCGCTGAGCTTAGGTTTGGCGGCGACTACCGCGATTTATTCCATCGTCGATGCGGTGGTGTTGACGCCGCTGCCGTTCCCCGAATCCGAAAAGTTGGTACGCGTTTACGAACAGAGCGCTGACGGCCATACCATGGCGCTTGCAGGCGCAAACGCAAGTGATTTAACGGCGCGGCAAACGCTTTTTACGGGTTTGGCGCGCTATCAAGAGTATGCGGCTAGCGTCACGGCACGCAATGCGAATTTCGGAGCTAACACTATTCAGGCGCAGGTGTATTTGGTTGAGCCCAATTATTTTTCGGTGCTGGCGCTCAAACCCATGCAAGGCCGAAGTTTTGATTTGGCAAATAGTAAGGGCCAAGTGATTGTCAATGAAGCCGCTTGGCAGCAGCTTTTTCCCGGCCAAAGTCTCGGTAGTACGACCGCGTATTTAAGCAGCGGCGAAACCAGCGGTGCCGTCGTTGGCATTGTGCCGCAGTCGGCCAGTTTGGTGCCGGGTGCGGCGGTGTATTTCACTTTGGACGCTAATGCGGATACAAGCGCACGCAGCGCGCACAATTTTGCGTTGATCGGGCGCATCAAACCCGGTGTGGAGCTGCCGGCCGCGCAAGCGCAGGCAAAAAATATCGCGGAAAAAATTGCGGCAGAGCAGGGCGAAAAGGTCGATCTGGTTAATTTTCGTGTCGTGCCCTGGCTGCAAGACCTGCTTGGCCCTGCAGCTGCAGCGCTTTGGCTGGTCACGGCTGCATCGTTGCTGCTGTTATTGATCGGCTGCGCCAATGTCGCCAATTTATTTTTATCCGATCTTTTGCTACGGCGCAGAGAATTCGCGGTGCAGGCAGCGTTAGGTGCGACGCCGCAAATTTTGCGGCGTGGGCCGGTGTTAGAGCTGCTGTTATTGACCGCAATTTCGGCGCTGCTGGCCTATCCAATAGCGAAATTGATAATCAACTTATTAACCGATGTACTGGCAAATTCACTGCCGCGCGCGCATGAAATAACGCTATCGGCGGCCACTTGGAGCGTGTTGGCGGCAGCTAGTGCGGCCTGCCTGGGCGCGGTGGCATTGGCGATTTCGCTGTGGTTAGCGCGCGCTAAGTTGGAGCAGCACAGCACCACGCAAGAACGCAGCATGAGCCTTTCCAAGCGCCAGCTTAATCTGCAAAAGGGTTTTTTAGCGCTGCAAACCGCGTTTATGGTGACGCTGCTTTTGGGTGCCACCGCGATTGGCCGCAGTGTCGAGCGCTTGTTGGCGCAACCGCTTGGATTTGCCAGCGACAGCGTTATTAGCGCGGAAATCCTGTTGCCCGATGCGCTGACCGCCGCAGCGGATTTTTCCGGCGAAATCACTGCGGCAAGCCTGCAAGCGCCGGTGCAGCAGGCGAACGCCGAATATGCCCGCTATTTAGCCGCCGTGCGCGCGCTGCCCGGGGTGCAAAGTGTAGGGCTGGTTAGCGCGCTGCCGTTGTCAGGGCAGGGTGCCAACGGTGGCTATTTAATCGAAGAATTAGCGGCATCCAGCGCGCCTGCCTATGACTTCCAAGCCCTGGCCGCACGCTTTGAGTCGTGGCCAAAATCGAAACAGGGTTATGCTGAATTCCGCTTGGCAAACGCGGCATATTTCGAGTCTATGGGCATTGCGCTCAAGCGCGGGCGCTTGTTTAACGCAAGCGACTCTATAGCTGCGCCGCAATCGGCATTAATGAGCGAAACCGAGGCGAAGCGCAGTTTTGGCAACATGGATCCCATAGGCGCACGCATACAATTTGGCAATATGGATGGCGATTTACGGCTTATGACCATAGTCGGCGTCGTCAGTGACGTACGTGAAATTGATTTGAGCAAACCAATGACCAGCACGATCTATGCGAACTTAAGCCAGCGCCGGATTCACTCACCCTCGATCACCCTGGTCGCGCGTACCGATGCCAAGCTAAGCGCTGTTGGCATCAGTGAACTGATGCAATCGATGCGCAGCGTCCTACAGCAGTCTGCACCAGGGCAGCCCGTCACGGTCAAAGCACTATCCAGCAGCGTGCGCTCAGCGTTGGGCATTCGGCGCGCCAGTAGCACGCTGTTTTTTGTGTTTGCCGCCGCTGCGGTTGTACTTGCTGGCTTAGGGTTATTTGCCTTGACTGGTTTTGTTATCACTCAACAAAGCCGCGCCTTAAGCTTGCGCGCAGCATTAGGTGCTAGCCCAATGCAGATCATGCGTGGCGTTTATTTGGATTGGCTGGCCGTACAAGCCGCCGGTTTAGCGCTGGGGTTTGCAGCCTCGGCATTATTATTGAGCGGGCTAAAATCACAGCTATTTAATGTGACGTTGTTTCAGCCTAGCTCAATTGCACTGGTCTGTAGCGCGGTCTTGCTGGTTACCGCGCTGGCGGCAACGCTGCCAGCCAAGCGTGCGGCGCGCGCGGATGCGGGGGGTATGCTGCGTTAGCGCGGCAGTCCGCCCAAGGTGGATAAATTGCGAAGCGCAAACCAATGCGCGGCAATCCGGCGCGCTACAAAAGGCGTCTGGAAGTTTGCGTCAAAGCGGGCAAGCTCAGCCGGCTTTACCAAAGAACTTGATTTGCATAAATTCCTCTGCGTACACCGCTCCATACTGGTGGGTATTGCCGCTGTGGTTGAAGTACAGGCGATCGCCTCTGGCCGCTCGATGTGCAAAAACAATACGGTGTGAGGCGTTCGCAGCCGTATTCAGGGCAGTGGCCCCAAAACCATTGCGCGCTCTCCGCTGCGAATTTAGAGTTTGAATAGTCGACTCTCGTAGATGGACTTATTGCTGCCTTGCGTGTGGCCGTCGCTATTTTCTTCATGGCACGCACTTTCGGGCTTCGGTTACCAATTCGTTATCACGCCGTGGCTACTGCGTGCCGACAATTGCCGTATTTGTCAGCAACCATTCGGCCATAACGAACACGGTCGCCAACGTGCAATCGCCTATTTACATCACTCGTTTTGGGAACACTTAAATGTCATTTGCAGGCAATTTCTCTATTCGCGCTTTCAGCATTTTTACTGCCGTCGTATTTGCCAGCGCCAGCGCTCGTGCAGATTGCGATAGTAACTTCAGTAAGCAAGGCTCCATTTTTACTGGCGCGATTTACCGGTCCAACGTTGCGATTGCCGATGTATCCGTCGAAAGCGCGATCGAGCAACTGCGGGCAAAGGCAATTTTAGAAAAAATGAGCGTACTAAGCTCAGATGCGGCCTCAGGAAGCTTGTTAATTGAGCAGCGCGAGTCCGGCGCTACCCGTGTAATCCCGATGCTGATAAGTGCCACAAACGAAAGCGGCGTGACCAGTGTGGCGATGGAAGTAAAACTGGCGAGCGGCATGTTGGCTAAGGCGGACGATGTGCGGGCGGAAATCTGTGGCATGTTGTCAGCTATAAAAGTAGGCACCAGCGCCGAGCAAGCCGCCGCCGCCGCACGCATGGCTGCTGAAAACGCAGCACCGGAAAGTATGGATGCGCTGGATTTGTCGATGCAGCTGGCACGCCAAGCGCATACCAATCAATCCACAATTAACCCGCGCTATCGCGGTCAGCGCTTTACCTTGAGCGGAAAGGTCGGCTTCATTATGGAAGACGGCGATGGCTACAACATCGGCTTTGATATTCCTGATCGTCTGGATATGGCAATCAGTCCAGGCCCAAACGAGCCGAGCTACAACGTGCGGCTGAGCTGTTTGATGGCACCAAGTGAACTTGCATACGCCTTATCGCTGCGTGAGCGAGAGCGCGTAAAACTGACTGGAGTGTTCTACAAATATGACCAGTTCAAGAAAACAGCATGGTTGAAGGATTGCAAACGTGCGCGCTAATGCGAGTGCCTGGCAAAACACAACGCGCCGCGCTCGCGCGCTGACGTTTCGATACTTGGACTTTGCAAACATGCGCAATTTTGTAGTCGGCATCGGTGTGTCTATTCTTTGCTTTCTGGTCGGGCTGTATGGATTTCCGCTTGCAGCCCAAACGTGGAAAAACTGGTTTCAAGCACCGACCGTGTTGGGCAACTATCAGTCCCACTTCAACGCCACTGGCCGCACCGTAGTGGTTTATGGCACGCAAGAATGCCCCTATTGCCAAAAAGCACGCGCCTACTTTAGCGCGCGTGGCATCGCGTTTGCCGATGAACGGGTGGAGAAGCCGGGGTCAGCGCGAGAGCGATTTGACGCACTCAAGTTAGACGGTGTGCCGGTTATTTTGATCGGTCAGCATCTAATTCATGGTTTTGACGTGAAAGCCATTGACTACGCATTAGTGGAAAGTTCAGTGGCATCGCCAGTCGCGGTTATTCCGATGCTGAGCAACACCCCTGCAATTGCCCACGCCAGCTCTTGGGGTTCCCACCAGCCTGCATCAGACAAAACAACGCTTGAGACACAACAACCATTGACTTCGAATTTGCATTGAAATTGTGTTGTGCAATCGGGCACGTAAATTACCAATAGGATTACTTTAATGAAAAACCAAACCCGCCTTTCAATTTTATTTTTAAGTATCAGTGCTGTCTTCCCCGCAGCAGCTGTGCAGATTGGCTCTGACAATACTGGGCAGGTGCTGATTTACCCTTATTACACTGCAAATGCGGACAACAGCACACTTTTGTCCGTAGTCAATTCCACGGCGAATGCTAAAGCCCTCAAAGTGTACTTTTATGAGAGCCGAAACGGCCGACCAACGCTCAGTTTTAATCTGTATCTAGGCGGCTACGATGTTTGGACAGCTGGCGTTTTTTCGCTAGGTTCAGGTGTCGGCTCGGCGGCAAATCTGTCCACAATAGACACGAGCTGCACGTCGCCAGCGATCCAAAATAATAACGAGCTTCCGATGACGCCAGGGGGCCTGCGCTACGTGCCGTTTCGGGATTTTGCTTTTACCGGGGCTAATAATGATTCCGATAGCAACACACTTGATCGCACCCGCGAAGGATTTATCGAAATTATTGAAATGGGTACCATCGTCGCCGATAGTGCAACTGGGAATGCATTAGCGGCCAATGTAGTTGGGTCGGTAGGCAAGCCGGTCAATTGTGAGCGCATTAGGCAATCGTTTCAGCTCGACGGTAGCTACGGCAGCCCTCAATTGGGCACGTTGTCCAGCGATATTGGCCCACCCAGCGGCGGGTTGTATGGCACCGGCGCAATTATCAATGTCGGTTTAGGCACCTATATCAATTACAACGCCACGGCTTTGGAGGCGTTTCGCACCTCTGCGATGCACACGCCACCCAATTCGGCCGAGCCTAATTTGTCAAACGCCGATCCTGTCTCAATTGTGGTGACGCCCGAGCGAGTGATTCGCTCAGTGTGGGGTTCGGAACGTGTGGGGGCGCCAGACGGCGTAGGGCAACGCATCGACGCGGTGAGTAGCGTGCTTGCTGCGGCGAATTTGAGCAACGAATTCAGCACAGAAAACGGGATAGGCGCGGCATCCGAGTGGGTGATCACGATGCCAACGAAGCGCTTCTATAGCGATTCGCTCACCAGTGGCTCAGTAACCGCGATTGCACCATTTACCGTGCCATTCAACGTCGGCGCACCCGACAACATTGCCGAGCGACAATACAATGCCTGTGAAAGCGTTTTGCCCAAAATGGTTAGTCGCGTCCAGGAAATAGTGCAGCCGACATTGTTCTTTACGGTGCCACCGCCTTCAACTTTACAGAATTCACCATTTTTGTGTTCTAGCGTCTCGGTGATCGCATTCAACCAGGAAATTATTGCACCCAATGCGGACATTGGCACGTTCGGAGTTGCGACTCGACCAAGCAAAATATTGGGCGCAAAAAATGGCCAAGCGTTTCAGACTCGATCCGAGCGGGGTTTGGATGCCGACAGTGGTCAGGTCGAATTGGATATGCGTTCACGCAGTCAATACTGGATGCGTCCACGTATTGAAGTTGATCGTGTAATGCGCCCCTCCAGAGACGTAAAACCGCATCGTTTTGTTGGCCTGCCAATCGTTGGGTTTTGGGCGCTGAGTATAGAGAATAGAAATGCGCAACCTGGCGTACAGGGCTACTACGGTGGTGCGTTTGACCACAAGCGCGTGCGGCATTGCATCAGTGGCACGAGTTTAACTGAGGCGTGCGAATAGGGGGTGACACCGTCCACCACCCCGTCCCGCCCAAATTGCCGTGCAACGCCTGCTTTTCGTTTGCATCCAGCGCCTGGGCGCCGAACTTTTCTTTAAAACATGCTGACGCTACCGCGCGCTGAGCTCGTTGAGCACCTGCACGCGCCTAGCTTAAGCGCGTGTGTTGAACAGCGCTGTGGCGCTTCGCTAACGTACTTCACCTATTCGTTTCGACCGAAACGCATCCTGGAATGACCCTAGGTTTTGGGTCAACTATCGTAAACAAAAGGAATTCACCATGAAAAAGTACTTACTATTTGCACTCGCAGGCGTGATGTTGGGCATCGGCGCAGCATCTGCTGGCAGCGTTGTCGGACCTAGCCAGCTGTGCCGAAGCATTTGTGAAGGGCAGTTCCAAGCTTGCCGCGCTGCGGCTAGCAACCTAAGCGAAGTTGCAGATTGTCGCGATGCTCGCTATGAGTGTTACGCGCAGTGCAGCTCCTAATATATTAGCATTGGCGTAAGCACGACTAATGCAAATTAGCGTGCCTGCGCTTACAGCTAGCGAAAGGGGAATTTTACCAATGGTAACGAACCGGATAAGTCACCACCGCTTCGCCATCAGCTGCAATTTCGAGCGGGAAATCCAGCGTTTGGGCGTCGCGTTTATTGCCTTTGATCGAGCTAGCAGTGACATCCCAGCCGCTCCAGCGATACACATATTCACGCACTAGCACCGTGGTTGCGATCTTTTGATCCGGATGGGCGGTTTGGTGAAGCCATCGACACCGCGCGGCGCACAGAACGGAACGATCCAGTTGAGTTAGAAACCATCACTGTTGTCGGATCCAAGCCTGAGCCCGAACCACCACCAGCGAGAGGTATGATTAGAAATCCAGAGATCGGATTCTACTCAGATATACAAGCCGACTACTTACAGAAAGAACAACAGCGCAGGGACGTCCTGTTGATTTCCGAACCGGCCAGAGTCGGAATCGCATGCGCGTTAGGCGGCTGCCGATTGATTGGAAAAACGTGGGGTAAAGGCACGTGGGGAAAAAAAGGCGCCGCTGTAAATACAGGGAAGAAGTTCACGTCATTGGGAGCGGCGAAAAAGTACGCGGACTATTTGGGCGCGCTTCTAAAGCCGATAGAAGTTCCTACTGATGCGGAGATATTGAAAATGCGAAGTGATCGTTCTACTGCAAACGAATGGTGGAAAATTGCTCAATCTCTCGTCGGCTTTGGCAATAAAGTCTCGGACGCAGAATAGTTCTCGCATTCCCAAACTTCCGCCATTACTAATTGAGAGACCCGGGTGGTTTTTAGTCATCCGGGCTTTCGCAGGATGATGTTGGCATCGAAGCATTATTGCCAAAATTGCGCCAATGGGTTTGCTGTTTTTTTATCTCGAGTTAATTTATGAACGACATCTTAGGCAAAACATCTCGTAGTCGTTTTAGACGCTATCTGGTCAACGCAACTATTCTGGCAATAGGCGCAGCAATTGCGGCCTTTATGCTCATTAATTTGCTGGCGATGCGTGAACTTTCCAATCATGCGGCGCCACCCAAGCATGCCTTGACAGTTATTCTTGGCGTTAGCATCATTGACGCAACTGCGGGTGGCCGACTTCACCAGAATCAGATGGTCGAAATTGAGAAGGGCTATATTCGCTACATCGGTGAAACCGATAGCAAGCCCGTTCCCGCAAACGCCACAGTGATCTCGGGCAGGGGAAAGTATTTGATTCCTGGCCTGTGGGACGCGCATATTCACACACTCAGATTGTCGCCTCAGCTGCATTTTCCGCTCCTGATCGCTAACGGCGTAACCAGCGTTCGTGACATGGGGGATGCATGTTCATGGTCGTCATCTCTTGATTGCGTCTCAGATCATCAAAATTGGACGAAGCAAATTGACGCAGGCGTCATTGTCGGACCACGAATTATCCAAACGATCACCTATCACCTAGAGGAGCTGCCCGATCAAGCGAGTGAACTGGAGCAACTGATATCAGCTCTGAAAAATCGCGGCGAGCCGTTCCTTAAACTTCAGCTTGATGATCAAACGCCGAATGCGCAGTTTGAACGCATGATGCAAGTCGCCAAGGAAAAAGGCCTCAGTGTCGCAGGTCATCTGCCGTTTGCAGCAAACCTCGCGGGATCGAATTACGCCTTCGCTAGCCTAGAACATGATCTTTATTTGCTGGTGCAGTGCTCCGACGCGCGCATGACATTCAACGGGAAAAATAATGCCAAGCTAGCCTTGCTGGCAGCCTACAACAAGGAACAGTGCGCTTTTTTGCTAGCTGATTTTGTCAAAAAAGGCACGGCATACGTACCAACCCATACGGCATCAACCGGCCAAGATTTGCGCTACGCAGTTGGGCTAGCTGAGACGGATCTTGCACTTGCCAATCAGTACGTTATTGCGCCACAGCGATGGGTTTGGTGGCTGTTGCGAAAAGCCGGCAAAGCCAGCTTTGCGGAGCAAAAAACGCTGGCAGATATGCATGCGGCGGCGCTTCAACTCACACTGCTGGCAAAACAGGCTGGCGTGAAAGTATTAGCAGGGTCTGACGCGCTGGATGGCGACGTCGTTCACGGATTTGGTTTGCATGATGAGTTGCAAAACCTAGTGGCCGCCGGGTTGAGCCCAGCCGAGGCGCTCAATGCTGCAACGCTCGAACCAGCCAGACATCTTGGCCTCGAAGAAAAGCTTGGCTCCATTGCCGTGGGTAAAATGGCAGACTTGGTGCTGTTGGATGCCAATCCGCTTGACGATATTCGTAATACACGGCGAATCAACACTGTTTTTTCTGATGGCCGTGTCTATGACCAAGCGGCAATCGACCGTGCGCTTCGTTACGTCGCCGAGCAGTCGCAGTCACTTACTGTGACCAGTCGTTTTTTGCGTGGCATCTGGTATTCGCCACCCAATAAGGCAATTGCAACCGCTCAGCAATAAAGTTTGTGAGCGGCAAATGGCTAAGCGGCCATACCTAATCCGTGCGGAGCGTATTCCAATTCTAAATCATTCGGCTAACTGCGTTGCCTCGCCCCGCCTCCTAGACGCACAGATAGTGCGCCGTCGGCGATCCTCGCATCGGTGCCTTTTTATCCATTTCATTTAGAACTGGAATTAGATGCCGATAGCGGGCGGCTGAATTTTGAATATGCGAACACGCAGTCAATATAAAATGAGTGCGGCTAACGACATACTGGTGAGATTGGGCAAGCATGCCTAACGAAACTTAGCGTGCTTGCGCTTCCGATGGGTAGCTAGTCAATGCTTTTGTAAGGTTTTGCATCAAACGATCTGGGCGATCTTTTTCCGCTTCGGGAGTTAGCCCAGCCACCGCCGAGCGCAGCAGTGGTTCGGCCGCTGCGCGTTGACCCTGTCCATCTAACACTAGCCCGCGTAGGCCATCCAATCCAAAACGCCAAAGCCCATGAGCACGAAATGCTTCTAGAACTTTCACGTCCAGGATTTGAATTATTGCTGCTGCCGCGTCCCAATGACCAAGCTCAATTTCGACGTGCGCGAGAATAAAAGCGGCATCTTGTGTTTGGGGTGCCTTGGTGCCCAAATTCTCGGCCAAAAAAACATACGCCTTGCGCAAATGGCTCTGGGCCTGCGCCGCATTGCCAGACTCTAGTAAAATCCGTCCCCAATTGGCTAACGATACATACGTCATATTGTGCTTAATCCCCACCTTGGCGCGGATGCGGACGTGAATTTGCTCGGCATAGCTCAGTGCTTTGGGCCAATTTTCCTGGCGAAAGTAAATCGACATTAATTCATTGAGTAGCGTTAAATTGCGGCCATGCTCAGGCCCTAAGCGCTCGACTATGACGCTTTGTGCTGCTAGCAAAAGCGCAATAGCTTTCACATGCTCGCCCTGATAGCTGTAACTGCGCGCAATCGCTGCTTGCGTCATTGCCACCAGCAAGCGCGTGTCTTGCGCGCGCCTGAGCAGCTCATTAATCATCGTCGTGGCCACGCTTTGTGCTTGTGCGTATTGATCCATCGCCGTGAGCGCAGAGATTTGCTCCAGGCGCAGTGCGTCGCGCTCAGTGTTATTGTCTGGATCAAACGCTTTCAGTGCGGGCAGCGCAATCGCATAGTGTCGCGCAGCTTCAGCAAAATCACTTCTTGCAATCTGGTAGGTTGCCCACGCCGCTGAGGTCAAATAGTCGCGCTGGTTTTTCTCTTTGACGGCCGAAAATTTTTCTAGCGCGGTCAGCTCCGTCGTTGCCGCTTCAAACTTGCCTGCGCGGCTCAAAATGCGGATCAAAGTCAGGCGCAGCTTCAGCGCCTCATTGCTCTCCAGCGCTTTTTGGCTGGCAAATAGCGACAGGGCGCTGCGAGCTTCAGTTTCAGCATCAGCCCAAATTTCAATGGCATAGAACACGCCAGCTAAGCTTGCCCGAATGAAGGCTTCGGTGCTTGGCTGATTAACGAAGCGCAGGTTAATCCGATCGCGCGCTGCCAGCAGCACATCCTTCAAAATAGCATTTTGGCCTTTGGCGGCCACCATCGGGTTAGATCGGCCAATCAAATCTTCGTTCAAAAAACGATTAATCGCCGTGGCGCGCTGTAGTTCGATGTCGGCCTCGTTGCGAGCATTAACGGCTAAGTTCATCAGCCAAAGTGAGCTGCAAGCGCCGATCACAAGTGCGGCGATGGTAGCGATCAAAAAAGGGCGCCTTGCCCGGTTTCGCGCAAGCGCCGCTTGCGCTATCTGGGATGCCAATTCTTTGGTGCGCTCGGCCTCAGCGCGTATTTGCCGCAATGGGCGATCACGCAGTCGGATAGCAAATTCAGTGACGCTGGCAAAACGTCTAACCGGATTACCATCGGTCGCAAGGCCCAGATCTAGACAAAGAAAATCATCGGAAACATCCTGCTCCCAACCCGACACCATCGGCCGAGTCAGTTGCCCGACGAGCAACTGGTACAGCAATATCCCTAGCGCGAAGACATCACTTTGCACAGTGGGTGTGTTGCCAGCGAATACTTCAGGTGCGATATACATCGGCGTGCCTGAGCTGGAATCAGCGCTCATATCCTGCGTTATGGTCATGCCCAGTTTGGTGATGCCCAACTGCGTTAAGCGGTCGGGATCGAGCATGCGGCCACTGCCAAAATCGGCAATCCGCACCAGCCAATCCCCCGCTTGCGGCGCGATTAAGATATTGGCTGGTTTTAAATCTTTGTGTAAAACTCCCACCGAATGTGCCGCTGCGACGGCATCAGCAACCTGTAAAAACAGCGCAATGCGCGGTTCGCGTGGCAAGTCGGTTAAGTGCTTGCCTGCCCACTCCAATAGATTTTGCCCAGCGTATTCGCACTCCAGAAAATACGGTTCGTGCTCAAAATTCCAGTCCATGATAGTCACAAAATGGCGGGTGTCATCCAGGCTTTCTTGTAGCACCCGTGACAATGTCGCCTCCCGCTTCAGTGCCCGCAGGGCGTCGCCATCTAGGGCAAATTTATAAACTCGCCGCTCATGGGTCTTACTGTGTTCAGCAAGCCATACTTCGGTGCTGCTGCGATGGCTTAGCGCGGTGCGCAGCAAAAAATTTTCGCGCCCAGGTACCGTTTGCCCGAGCTGTAGTTTCAGCTCGCCGAGCGTATGCGTGCCAACGGCAGTGCGTTGTACGACACCATCCAAGCGGTAGCCTAAGCGCGCCTGGGTTACAATGAATTGCGCATTGCTTTCACCTAGCGCACGACGCAACTTATTGACCGCATTCGGCAACACTTTTTCTACAGTAATGCGTCCGGCCCAGACTTCGCGCAGCAGCTCTTCTTTGGTTACAACCTCGCCAGCGTGCCGCAACAGATACCGCAGCACCTCCAGCGCACGGCGCTCGACTTCCACTGGCAGGCCGGAAACGCGAAGCTCAAAACGCGCCTCGTCAAACTCCGCATTGGCGAAGCGATAGCGATAGCTTCTTTTGGTTTCCGTGTTTACGTCATCCATATTGTTCGAGTGGTTCATTTTGGGTAAGTTGAAAGGCAGCGCTGCGATAAAACGCAATAAGCAGCGCCGCTGTAAGCGCGGACACGATCACAAGATAATGCTGCATTTAATGTCAGGGTGCCTTTACCAATGGTAACGAACCGTATAAGTCACCACCGCTTCGCCATCCGCTGCAATTTCGAGCGGGAAATCCAGCGTTTGGGCGTCGCGTTTATTGCCTTTGATCGAGCTAGCAGTGACATCCCAGCCGCTCCAGCGATACATATATTCACGCACTAGCACCGTGGTTGCGATCTTTTTGCGGTTGCGCACGCTAATTTTGAACGATTCGGTCAGTGTTTTTGCGGTGGTATCGATTTGAAAATCGGTGCGCGTGCGGTCACCAACGACATCGAAGGCTTTGCCCAGCTTTAGGCGCAAAGTTTCATTTTTAGGCGTGTGTTCAATGGCGTCTTCACCAATAAATTCGAGCGCGCCATCGGGGCCGGCTTGGCTGACTCGGACGCGGCCTTTGGGCAAGGGCATTCCCATACCATTGGCTTGTTTGTTATCAAACTCCAAATAGGCGTTCACTTCACCCTTGGCAAAGGTGCCTAAGTTTTGATCGGTATTAGCGCCGCCGTAATACATCATATTTTGAAAGCCAGGCACGGTAAAAACCAATTGGCGGCGTGCGGGGATATTGACTTTGCCGGGAAACAGCTCCAGCTGCTTGGCCGAATTATCCGGCACATCTGAGCGCCGACCTAGGGTGTAGAGGTGGTATTCAAATAAACCCGATTCTTGAAAACCTTCAGGTGGCGCTTCCGCCATGTCCATCATCGCGCTTTTCATCACAATGCCGCTCGCTTGCGCGGGCGCTGGCGCACGATTGACTTCACCCGCAACGAGCTTGATTTTCGCCTGCGGAAAACTGCCGCCAGATTGATTGACCAAGGTTACCCAGGCGGATAAATCCATTTTCGGATTTGCTTCATCAGCGTTCAAGATCACGTTGTAATCGGTCCACCAGGTCATACCCTTGGTTTGATAAGCCACGCGCGCCTGATGTGCACCGCCCTTTTTCGCGTCCACCAACCAAACTAAGGTGGGGCGGGTAATTAAGCCGCCGGGCAAGCTGGCAAACGCAAACGAGTCGTAGTTATTCAGCGCCAAAACCCCGCCCGATTCGGTTTGCATCAACAAACCGTCGCGCGCGCCGAGCAAGGTGCCTTTGTGCGTGATGCGCTCAGAGCCGGCACTTTGGGTGACGATAATTTGCTCGCCGATATAGCGATTCAGTAGTTTGACCTGACTAACCAGATCGAACTGATAGTTTTGCTCCAACACCCGCGTGCCGCCTGGATCTGTCAAGGATGCGAACGCTACCGTGGTTGGATCAATTCGTTGCGCGACATCGGTAAAACGCAGCTCGCCCCGGCCATTTGGGAAAATCATTTCGCGCGTGTCACTGACCAAGGCATAGCCGGGTACGGAATTGCCGTCGGTCAACATTTCTGCATCCATCGCACCTTGGGCTGAGCTATAAATCGTCAGT
>JBBQBR010000009.1:0-15175 GCA_038317875.1 Lysobacterales bacterium | reverse complement strand
GCTTGGAAAAAGAGTTAGTGGACATCTGCGCGTTGGGTACTGCTATGGGCGCGCCGATTGGCGTAGCGGCAGGCGTTTATTTGGCGGAATACGCCAATCACACCAAGCGCGGCGAAGCGATTCGTTTTATTAATGACATTTTATTGTCGGCACCCTCGATTGTGCTTGGGCTTTTCGTTTACGGCCTGCTCGTTAAGCCCTTTGGCGGCTACTCCGCGATTGCGGGTTCGGTAGCATTGGCACTGATTATTATTCCGGTGGTGGTGCGCACCACCGACGAGATGCTTAAGCTAGTGCCCACGCAAATGCGCGAGGCTGCGTTAAGCTTAGGCATTCCGCTGTGGAAAATGAATATCCAAATTTTGGCGCGCGCCGCTTGGCCGGGGATTTTGACCGGCATTTTGCTCGGCGTGGCGCGCATCAGTGGTGAAACCGCGCCGTTGCTGTTTACCGCACTCGGTAATCAATACTGGAGCACCGACTTGACCGCGCCAATGGCGAATCTGCCAAAGGTGATCAACGATTTCGCGATGAGTCCGTTCGAATATTGGAATTCGCTCGCTTGGGCCGGCGCATTTCTAATTACCTTGTTCGTGCTGGCTTTGAGTCTAATTGCCCGCACTTTAAGCGCTCCAAAAAAGGCGGATTTATGAAATCTCATTCGAACTTACCAGTAATTCCTGGAAACCGTTCGTGCTGAGCCTGTCGAAGCATGTAGCCGTAGACTTCGTGATGCGCGCTGGCTCCGTTAGTCAATATGCGGCTCTGCCATTCGACGGGCTCAAGGCGAACGGTTCTTTCAGTGAAATCGTCAACCCTATTCGCCAGGTACACTAAGATGGATATAAATCAGGCGGCTCCAGATAGCGCGGCGCAAATTCCAGCCAAAATCTCCGCGCGTGACTTGGCGTTCTACTACGCTGATTTCAAAGCCGTAAAAGACATCAATTTAGACGTTTTGCAACATCGGATCACCGCGTTGATCGGGCCGTCGGGCTGCGGTAAGTCGACGCTGCTGCGCATTTTTAATCGCATCTATTCGATTTATCCTGGGCAGCGCGCCGAGGGTCAGGTGCTTTTGGATGGCGAAAACGTGCTGGACAAAAACTATTCACTGAATCGACTGCGCGCCAAAGTCGGCATGGTGTTTCAAAAGCCGGTGCCGTTTCCGATGTCGATTTATGACAACGTCGCCTATGGCATCAATCATTTCGAAAAGCTAAGCCGCGCTGAAATGGCTGATCGCGTTGAGCAAGCACTACGCCAAGGCGCGCTCTGGGATGAAGTGAAAGACAAGCTCAAGAAAAGCGCATTGGGGCTTTCCGGGGGCCAGCAACAGCGGTTATGCATAGCACGCGCCGTGGCATTAAAGCCTGAGGTGCTGCTTTTTGATGAGCCGACCAGTGCACTTGATCCGATTGCGACCGGGCGGATTGAGCAGCTGTTTGCGGAGCTCAAAACGCAATTTACGATTTTGATCGTGACCCACAATATGCAGCAAGCCGCCCGCTGTTCGGACTACACCGCCTTTATGTATTTGGGCGATTTGATTGAGTACGGCCCGACCGAAAAAATCTTCACCAAACCCAGCAAGCAGCAAACCGAAGACTATATAACCGGCCGCTTTGGTTGAGGAGCAATTCCAATTCTAAATCATTCGGCTAACTTCGTTGCCTCGCTCCGGTCTCTTAGACGCACATTTAGTGCGCCGTCGTCGATCCTCACATCGGCGCCTTGTTATCCTTTTGATTTAGAGCTGGAATAACGCAGATGAACAACGAACACATCCTAAAAAGCTTTGATAGCGAGTTGGCGCGCCTGTACGGCGAGATCGAACGCATGGGCGCACTCAGCGTTTCCCAGTTAGAGCGCGCTGGCGCAGTTTTATTGGCGCGAGATGATGCAGCAGCGAGCGCTTTGATCGCCGCTGACGTTGAAATCGACGCACTTGAAAGTGCCATCAGCCAAGATGTGCTGCGCTTGCTGGCATTGCGTCAACCGATGGCGCGGGACTTGCGCGAGGTTTACAGCACGCTAAAAATTGCTTCCGATATTGAGCGCGTCGGCGATCTGGCCGCGAACGTCGCGAAGCGCTCTAAAGTATTGAATCAAAGCCGAGTGATTCCCGCTGTTGCCGGTTTGCCCGACCTTATTGACTTGGCCGCAGAACTGGTGCGCGAGGCGATCAAATCGTATCTGACGCGTGATGCTGAACTTGCCAAACGCATTCGCGAACGTGACGCGGAATTGGATCAGCTCTACACGCGCTTATTTCGCGAAGTGCTGACTTACATGGCCGAAGAAGCACGCATGATTACCGCCTGCTCACACCTTTTGTTCATCGCTAAAAACATCGAACGCATTGGCGATCACGCCACCAATATCGCTGAATCCACGTGGTTTGTGGTGCACGGCGAAGCCTTTAGCGAAGCGCGTACTAAGCGGGACGACACGACGAGTTAGGGCTGGATCATTGAGCAAAAGCTAGTGCCGTAACGCCGCCTGCAGCGCACGCCGAATCAATTCTTCTGCGCTTAAACCCGTGGCATCGACTTTCTTGAGCAGCGCCTGCACTTCAATTGGCTTATAGCCCAGCGCGCCTAAGGCTACAGTAGCTTCAGTCAGCGGATCATTCGCGACTGGCGCGCCTTTACTGCCGACGATGATCCCAGCGCCGCTGAAACTGCCGAGTTTGTCTTTTAACTCGACAATCATGCGCTCAGCGGTTTTTTTTCCTACCCCTGGAATGCGCGTCAAGGCGGTTACATCGGCGGTTTGGATAAGCCGGGTAAATTCCGCCACGCTTGCCCCGGAAAGCACCGCGAGCGCCATTTTGGCGCCAACCCCGGTTATTTTCAGCAGTGTGCGAAATAACGCACGATCAGATTCAGTGCCAAAACCATAGAGCGAATGCGCATCTTCTTTAATGGCTAAGTGCGTGTGTAGCACCACTTCCTTGCCGACTTCAGGCAAGTCGTAAAACGTCGACATCGGCGCGTCGACTTCGTAGGCCACGCCTTGCACATCAACCAATAGATGCGGCGGCTGCTTTAGCAGCAATATTCCGCGTAGACGACCGATCACAGTTTGCGACTACCAGGCATGGGTCGCACAGCGGGAATTGGCCGAGCAGCGGAGCCTTGGGGGCCAGAGCTTTGTTGACCAGAGCTTTGTTGACCAGCGCTTTGTTGACCGGAGCTTTGCTGGCCAGAGCGTTGTGGGCCGGAGCCATGCGGTTTGCTTGAGTCAGATGCCGATCGGTTTGGCGGGTTAGTGGGGGTCGCGCTAGGATTACCAAAACCGGGCGGGATCGCCGCACCAATTACACCTGATTGGAATTGCTTGAAGAGCTCTAAGTTGCGCTCCGTCATCGTTTGAAAAACGCTCAATGGCGATTGCCCAAGCACAGTGTTCAATTGCGAGCGAAACTGCTGCTGTTGATCCAAAAACGTTTGCAGACTGCGTTCCAAATAGCTGGCCATGAAGCCCTGCAGTTGGTCGCCATAAAAGCGAATCAGCTGGGACAGCAAACGCGTGGACAGCATCGGCTGGCCCTTTTCCTCACACTCAGAAATGATTTGCAAAAGCACTTGGCGGGTCAAATCGGCACCGGTTTTGGCATCTTGAACTTCAAAATCTTCGCCATCGGTGACCAGTTGCCGAATATCTTCGACCGTGACATAGCTGGAAATAACCGTGTCGTATAAACGTCGGTTCGGATATTTCTTAACGATGCGGGTTTTAGCCATAGAGTGAACGCCAGAAAAATTTCTTTGAAAAAAGATTAGCAAACTGCAACAACTTTGCAAAATCACAGCCTACCGGCACTAGCCGGTCGCCTATGTATCAGTGTAAGCCTTATGCACAGTAGTTATGAGCGTTTTTGCGGCTACGCAACATTAGTTTTGCCTTGGCAAGACTAACCAACAAAACCTTACCTGATTAGCGCTAATCAGGAAAACTTATTGGTATTTGCGTTGCAGGCTGGGTCGCACTTTCTAGCTCTGCCAAATACTGAATCGCTTGCGCGGCGGAACTTGCGCACATTCTAATTTCTGGCCGTAACGAGAGGCAAACCGCAGGACGCTCAGGCTTCCCGAAAAGTAGGCACCCCAGCTGCGCGTCTAGCTGCACACACGCAATCCCAGCCGGTTTGCCATTCGGCATTCCCGGTATTGCGCTTGAGATCGAAGGCGCAATGCAGCAGGCAGCACACTGCGCACGGCACTGCATTACAGCTTAGCCCCAAGCGAGCTGGCAATGCGCAGCACGTCGGCAAAAACACCGGCCGCCGTTACTTCGGGGCCTGCACCCGGACCGCGCACGATTAACGGGTTGGCACAATAGCGCGCGGTTTGAAACTGCACAATGTTGTCGGTCAGCGCCACGTGCGCAAAGGCGTGCGTGTTCGGCAGGCTTTGCAGGGAAACCGTTAGTTTGGCGCGCGTACCAGAGTCCGCAGTTGGCGGCACCAGCTTGGCGACAAAACGCAGCACCGAATGGTTTGCGCGGGCAGCATCAAGCTTGGCCTGCATCGGCGCATCAAATTCCGGCAAGCGGCGCATAAATTCATCCACTGACGCGCCGGCCAAAACAGCGGGCACCAGTGATTCAACCTCGACATCGTCCAGTGAAACCTTTAAACCCATCTCGCGCGCCAAAATCACCAGCTTGCGCGCGACGTCTTTGCCAGATAAGTCGTCTCGTGGATCCGGTTCGGTGTAGCCGAGCTTTTTCGCTTCATTGACGAGTGCGGAAAATGCCAAGCTGCCGTCGAAGCGGTTGAATAAATAAGCCAGCGTTCCGGAGAACATGCCCTCAATTGAGTGGATTTGATCGCCGGTGTCGAGCAAATCACGCAGGGTCGAAATCACCGGCAAACCCGCGCCGACCGTGGCTTCATAGCGAAATTTTGCCGACCTAGTACTCGCGCAAATTAAATCGAAGCGGTCTTGATCACCCGCCACGGCATTTTTATTCGGGGTTACCACATGAATACCGCGCGCTAACCAGCCGGCGTAATGTTGCGCGACCGCATCGGAGGCGGAGCAATCCACAATCAAAGCGTGCGGCAGATGTTCGGTCTGCACCGAATCGGCAAACTGCTCCAACTCAAGCGCGGTATCGCTTTGCTGATAGGCGCTCAGCGCATCGGTATCAGAGGCATAGCCTAGATCAGAACAGGCCATTTTACGGCTGCCTGCAATAGCGCGAATGCGCAGATCTAAATTCGTGCCTGCGCGCAGCCTCGGGCTGGCCGCAAACATCTGCTTGAGTAACGCTTGCCCCACTTGCCCAGGGCCGATCAAACCCACGCTCAGCGTTTGCGCCGACAAATAGAAACCGGCGTGCACGGCGCGCAGTGCGCGCGTTGCATCGACTTCTCGGATGGCGACCGAAATATTGCGCTCCGAGCTGCCCTGAGCAATTGCGCGCACATTGATTCGCGCGCGTCCAAGTGCGGCAAACAGCCGTGCGGCAACGCCTGGAACGCCGGCCATGGCATCGCCAACCACCGCCAATACCGCGATGCCTGATTCCGCCGATACACTTTGAATCGCGCCCAAGCTCAGCTCGCGTGCAAACGCATCGCTGAGCAACAGCCGCGCTTTTTCCGCCACCGATTGCTGCACCACGCAACAAATCGAATGCTCAGAACTACCCTGACTGATCATCACGACCGACACTCCAGCGGTTTTAAGCGCACTAAACACCCGCTCCGCCGTGCCGGGAACGCCAATCATGCCCGCACCTTCGATAGTGACCATCGCCTGTGCGCCAATCGTGGTGATGCCTTTAATCGGTTGTCGGCGCGATAGAGTCGCGTCGATCCGCGTGCCGGGGTTCGTCGGGTTGAAGGTATTGCGAATGAAAACCGGCAAATTCTTACGCGTTGCGGGTGCCATGGTTTGCGGGTGGATGACTTTGGCACCGAAATACGCCAACTCAAACGCTTCCTGATAGCTCATGTGCGTTAATACCTGCGCCTCCGGTACTTGCCTAGGGTCAGCGCTGAGCACACCATCAACGTCGGTCCAAATATGCAGTTCAGTGGCGTCAAACATGGCGGCAAAAATAGAGCCGGAATAGTCGCTGCCATTGCGCCCAAGCGTGGTGATACGCCCGGATTGATCGCGCGCGACAAAGCCAGTGACGATAAAGCGCTTCGGGACGTTTTCAGCGAACTGCTCGCGCAAATACGCAGCTAAGCGCGCTTCTGATTCGGGCCAAAGCACTTGACAGCCTAGCTCGGTGTGCTCGACCCGCAGTATTTCCCGCGCATCAATGTAGTGCGCTTCATAGCCTTTGGCGCGAAAGCTCAAACAGACCAATCGCGCCGAAAATACCTCGCCCAAGCCTGAAATGAACTCTAGCGCGCCTTTGGGCGCGTCACCCAGCAGGCGTAACGCCTTCAATAACTCTGCAAGTTCAGTGAATTTCGCAGCAAATTCGCTTTGCGCCAGATGCGCTTGCGCACCCAGTAGCGCGACTGCAGCACTATCGTGCTGCTGTTTGAGTGCATATAAGCCGATGTCGACATCACCACCCGAGGCGGCGGTTTCGGCCAACGCAATCAGCGCGTTTGTTACGCCCTGCATGGCCGACACGACAATCACCTGCGCATCGTCGTCACGCCCAGCCATAAGCGCCACGACAGTAGCGATGCGCTCAGCGCTGGCTAGGCTGGAGCCACCAAATTTATGTGCGATTAGACTCATGAGTTAATTTCAGCAAACGAAAGCAAGCCGCCGATGATCGCAAGCTGTAGCGCTCGGGGCAAAGGAAAATTAGCCATGAGCGTGGGAATTCAGCGCTGGGTTCAGGCGTTTGAGGGAAATTGAGGTTGGCATTCAGCGCTTCGCGCGCTCGGTTGCGCAAATCAGTCCGTGGTGGCCTCTGCAATCGCTCAGTTCGTTGTTACACAAGAATTGAATCGGCAATTTCATTCGGCATATTAATTCGAACATCCCAAACCAGCAACTTACTTGAATTGGTGGCTATGGAGCCAAGTAAAATTTAGCTGAAAGCGATTTGGCGGCGATGAATGATTTTTCCGCTGGTTTGCGACTTAAGTAGTGAGCGGAAGGATTGTGTTCAAATTTTATTGCCTAATTACCTTGGAGAAATATCATGAAGAATAAGCAACTTTTACTTCCTCTCGCTTTGATTAGTCTGGGCGCTGTTACTACCTATGCATCGGCCTTTAATGGTGACGAGCAGTGCGGGTCTTATGAGAACGCCTGCATTTGCGACGATGTTCAGGAAGATGGAACTTGCGCCGGTGGACCAAACGGCGGCTAGTTGTGGGCGATTGAATTGGGCTTGAGTGAAGACAATGAGCCTTCTCTAATCGACTCCAAGAAGTTATGAACTAACTTGCAACCAAATAAAATGGCCTGATACATTTTCAGGCCATTTTATCTTGCCCCAAGATAAGCAAACGCCAGAGCGCCGAAAATGGGTAGGGATTTTCGCTTTTGGAGTTCGCTTTTGGAGTTCGCTTGTGTGTTGCGAGCGGTTCGTGTGCGCTTTCTATACAGCGCTTACTGGAATACACAGGAAGAAATTTTGTCGCGGCATTTTCAAAGCAATCAAATGCGGTTGATCAACATTTGCGGCGTGAACTTCAGTGCGCTCGCTTGGGGCTTCGCGCCGGAGACCTTGGAAACCACGCTGCATGTGCGCAAGCGTATTCCAGGCTCAGCACTGCATCCGGCATTAGGTCAACCAGGGCCGTTGTTACTGAAAGTCGCGGAAGTAGTGCCAACCAAACTGCTGTAATTGCGATTCAAGTTTCCCTATACAAATTTGGCGGCGGCTTTGGCGGATATTGGGTGACGGGATTTTCGTCGGTGATGCCCGCCAATTTACTGCGCAGAATGTTTCACGTGGAACAGCTGTCGGTTAAACATCCAAAATTATATTCTTAACAGCAAACACCTTGGAAGAAACCAATTTAGAGATAACAAAGTTTCCGGTCACGGGCACGAACGTCACCTCGCCTGAACACGGCTAAAACGTTTTGTCCAACCCGACAAGTGACTTGACCGGAAACGCCGCTGGCAAGCACACCTAGTGCTCGTAGAGGAATTGCATCGAACGTATATGTTGCCCTCGCTTGGCTTGGCTTGACGCCTACGTACTTTACTTTTCTACCAAGAGACGATGCCATTAACCTAAATACGGTTTCGGCAGTAGCGTCGGTTAGATTTACCGCACGATAGTCCAGCGCAGCGCCAAAGTCTTGAAACGTTGCCTTTATTTGCAAGGGTTTTGTATCTTGCAGCGGGTCAGCAGTCATGGGGGTTGGCTGGTTATCTTGAAATTGAACGAGATAGGAGGCTTCAAGGCGGGACTCATACAAATGCTCCAGGCTAGTATCAACACGATCAATAAATTCGATTTCGTTGGTAGATAGCTCTGAATTCGCGGCAAAAGCGACGCCGCAAATAGCCATCGCTGCGCATTGAAATATTGTTTTAATGGTGCACAACACGGCTGGACTCAATCAAACATCCAAATTCGCCACCTTCAACGCATTTGCTTCAATAAAGACGCGGCGCGGTTCGACTTCTTCGCCCATGAGCATGCCAAACATTTGGTCGGCGGCAATCGCGTCTTCAATGCGCACGTGCAGTAATCGGCGGGTATCTGGGTTGACGGTGGTATCCCACAGCTGATCGGCGTTCATTTCGCCCAAGCCTTTGAAGCGGCCGATTTCGCGGTTGCGCTGGGCTTGTTCCAATAGCCAAGTGAAAGCGCTTTTAAAGCTATCAACGGGCTCGGAGCGGCCGCCGCGCATAGCAACCGCGCCGGGTTGGATTAAGCCGAATAAGTCTTTTGCCAGATCGCCAATTGGGCGGTAGTCCGGGCTTTGGAAGAATGGCAGAGTCAGGGTTTGGATCGAGCTTAGCCCGTGATGGCGGCGCGTTAATGAAATTGCGCGCTGCTCTGGTTCCTCGCCGATTACGCTAATGGCGTAGCGTGGTGCATCAAGCGAGCCTTTCTCAAGACGCTTTGCCAAGCTTTGTGCCCATGTTTGAAGCGCGGCGCTGTCGCTGAAGGTGTCCGCTGTAACGGGCGCTAAGTCAATCATCGCCTCCAATAAGCCACGATCAAAACGCTGCGCCATGCGATCTAAGTGCTTGGTGGCGGCATCAAACCGCGTCATTAGGCTTTCCAGCGCGATACCGCTAATCGGCGGCGCGCCTTCTCCGGGCGCTAAGCCAGCGCCGTCAACCGCGTTTGATACCAAATACGCTGCCAGCGCGCCCTCGTCTTTCAGATAAATAATATTTTTACCTTGGGTGACCTTAAACAACGGCGGCTGCGCGATGTAAATGTGGCCGCGACGCACCAATTCCGGCATCTGGCGATAGAAAAACGTCAGCAGCAGCGTGCGAATGTGCGAGCCGTCGATGTCGGCATCGGTCATGATAATAATGCGGTGGTAGCGCAGTTTGTCGATGTTGAATTCGTCATTACCAATGCCGCACCCAAGTGCGGTAATCAGCGTGCCAACTTCTTGGCTGCTGATAATTTTGTCGAAGCGGGCGCGCTCGACGTTCAAAATTTTGCCCTTGAGCGGTAAAATTGCTTGGTTTTTGCGATTGCGGCCCTGCTTGGCGGAACCGCCTGCGGAGTCCCCTTCGACTAGGAATAGCTCAGAAAGCGCGGGGTCTTTCTCTTGGCAATCGGCCAATTTACCGGGCAAGCCAGCAATATCCAGCGCGCCTTTGCGCCGGGTCAAATCGCGCGCTTTGCGGGCGGCTTCGCGGGCGCGCGCGGCTTCGATAATTTTCGCGCAGATCGCTTTCGCTTCGTTCGGATTTTCCTGCAAAAACTCGGATAATTTCGCGCCGACCGAACTTTCTACCGCCGGTTTGACTTCTGAGCTAACCAGTTTGTCTTTGGTCTGACTGCTGAACTTTGGATCCGGCACTTTCACGCTCAAAACCGCAATCAAACCTTCGCGGCTGTCATCACCGGATAGATCCAGCTTTTCCTTCTTGAGCAAGCCGCTGGCGTCAAGAAAATTGTTCATGGTGCGCGTCATTGCCGCGCGGAAACCGGCTAAGTGCGAACCGCCGTCTTTTTGTGGGATATTGTTGGTGAAGCAATATACCGCTTCTTGGTAGGCATCGGTCCAACGCATAGCAACATCGACGACAATGCCGCCTTCAGCCTTGGCGGAGAAGCTGATAATGTGCGGATGCAGCGGTGTTTTTGTCGCCGTTAAATATTCGACAAAGCTTTTGATGCCACCTTCGTACTGAAATATGTCGTGGTTTTCCGCGTCGCGCTCGTCAATCAGCTCAATGCGCAGGCCCGAGTTCAAAAATGCGAGTTCACGCAAGCGCCGCTGCAGAATCACGTAATGAAACTCAACGTCGGTGAAAATCTCGGTGCTGGGCAAAAACCGCACCGTGGTGCCACGACGCTCAGACTTTGCGATCTCTGTCACCGGAGCTTGCGGCACACCCAAATGATAGTTTTGCACCCACTGCGCGCCGTCGCGATAGATCGTCAGTTCCAGCAGGCTAGAAAGAGCGTTCACGACCGACACGCCGACGCCGTGCAAACCGCCCGATACTTTGTAGGAATTATCGTCAAACTTGCCGCCCGCGTGCAGCACGGTCATCACCACTTCCGCCGTGGACTTGCCCTCTTCCGGGTGCATACCCACCGGAATACCGCGGCCGTTATCCTGCACGCTCACCGAGCCGTTGTTATGAATCGTCACGATAATATTGTTGCAATAGCCCGCCAGCGCTTCATCAACGGAGTTATCGACTACTTCAAACACCATGTGGTGTAAGCCGGTGCCATCGTCGGTGTCGCCGATATACATGCCTGGGCGCTTGCGTACGGCGTCTAGGCCTTTTAAGACCTTGATTGAGGCGGAATCGTAGGTGTCTGGCGTGCCGTGGCCTTGGCCGTCGGCGGGAAGGTCTTCGTTTTCAATCATTTGCATGGTGTCGTGTGGTTTTGTGTCGTTTGCTTTTGGCTTTTTGCCGTGGCAAAACTTGTTGAAGTTGCTGGGTTTATGCGAGCGGCGCTCTGCGCACGCAAATCGCGCCTTCAATTAGATGAAATCGCGTTAATTGTTTAACTTTTCGAGTATAGCGCGTACGGGGTTAAGCGCGGGCTCAGTGCAGCGCGAGGTAGGCGTCGCCTCAGATAAATCTGAGCCTGGGTTCCGACTACCCTGAGTTCGCGAACCGCACAGGCGGCCTAAAGTTTCTCTACCCCGCCAGCTGCGGGCAACTTGAAACACTCACGCCAAATCTAAACTTACGGAAATCTCATGAACGCTTTTAATCGCATTTTTGCCGCCCTCGCTTTCGCCGCAATCGCCCTCAGCCCATCTGCCTTCGCTGGCAAACCCGTCAACATTAATTCCGCAAGCGCCAGCGAATTAGCGGATTCACTGGACGGTATCGGTGCCGCCAAGGCGCAAGCCATCGTTGCCTACCGCACCGCGCATGGCGCATTTAAATCAGCCGACGGGCTGGTGGAAGTTAAAGGTATAGGCTTGAAGACCGTCGAGAAAAATGCGGCCTTTATCAAGCTGGGTGCCGTTGCGCCAGCGGTTGCGGCGAAGTAAGCGAACGTGCTGACGTACAATGATGGCGCCGAAAGCGCCATCATTCCTGCGGTTCCACGTGGAACAATGCAGGACTTAATTAGGAGTCAATGAGGGGTTTCGAACTTTTAGCTGCGGGAAACGCGAAAAAATCTCGGTCCGCACTTAATAGCTCTCGCACCCCGTGGTTTAGACAAATCGCCGCTATACGTGCATCGAGCGGGTAGAAACACGCACCACCTTGGCAGAACTTTGCGCCGTCGTGCTCCGCTCAAATGCAGAGGCGATAAAAATGTCGGTTGCGGGCGGTAAGCACTCGATGGGCGGTAAGCACTCGATGGGCGGTCAGCAGTTTCTAACCGCTGGCACGCACCTAGATTGCACCCCACTAAACCGCGTTTTGCGCAAAGACTGCGCACGCGGCTTGATTGAAGTTGAGGCCGGTATTATGTGGCCCGCAATCATTGCAGCGACGCAGGATATGTCGCACCCGACCGGCGGATGTTGGGCGATCTGACAAAAGCGAACCGCCGTTGACGAGGTAGCACTAGCCGACAGCGTGTCGGTGGCAAAATTGAGTATTTGAATCACCACTAAAGATTTCGATGGTGGCGTGTGGGTCGATTGAATTGGGGGCGAAAATCTTGTTGTGGCTAGAACTGCGAAGAACTGACACGTTCCACGTGGAACAAATAATGAGAGATCTATTTAAACCGTGACGTAACTATCGAGCGCCATTAACCCTCAACGGAAGCTGCGGCGCACACAGACCAAGATTAACGTTCCATACTTTGAGCTGTCCCGGCCACGCATTGATCGCCTCACTCATCGCCACACCCGTCACTAAAACCTGATCCGCCACCTCGAACGCTAGTCTTAAACAGTGCGCCTGATGCTCAAGATCCAGCTCAGAAAACAAATCGTCCAAACATAAAACCGGCTTCTCGCCACTAAGCGCGTGATAGCGCGCAAGCGTCGCCAATACAGCCGCGAGGCAGGCATTTTTCGCTTGACCCCGAGAAAACTGCTCGCGTTCCGGTGCTTGCGCAAAACTCAAAGTCCAATCAGCGCGATGCGGCCCGGCGCTGGTGTAGCCCAAGGCGCGATCCCGCGCTAGTCGAGCCGCCATCGCTTCTGAAGGACTCAGATCATTCGGCCAACCCGATTTAAATGTCAGTGAAACCACCCCCAACCCTGGCAACAAACGCGCAGCGCTTTCCCGCACGGCATTCATCCAATCCGAAATATATCGATCCCGTAACACCGCTAATTCTGTACCAAGCGCAACCACCATTGCCGTCCACGGCTCCAGCTCTCTAGCCTCGCTATCAGATTTTAACAGCGCATTACGCTGCCTAAGCGCCGCCTTGTAGCGCGCCGCGACGCCAGCAAAGGTCGGCTCCACGTGAAACAAAAGCCAATCGATTAGCGCCCGCCGTGCCTCAGAACCACCGGAAATCAGTTCGTGCGAATTCGGTTCAACCACCCAAATCGGGGCAAGCCGAACCAATTGCGTAAGTTGGGTGATATCACCACCATTTAGGCGCCCGCGCCAGGTTTTGTGCGAACGCTCAAAGCCTATTTGCTGCAAACCACTGAAAATCTCAAGCTCAGCGAAAATATAAAGTTTTTCCGCACCGCGCGCGATTAGCGCATCCTTACCGCCGGCCCGAAACGAGCGGCCAGACCCTAGCAGTGCGACCGCTTCCAGAACCGAGGTTTTACCCGATCCGTTTGGCCCGATAAAAACATGCAGGCCGGGGCCAAGAGTGAGTTCAACCTTATCTAAACAACGTAAGCGATCAATCAAGAGCCGTTGAATGTGCACGACTAGACCGACGCCAAATCGTTGATCTCGATACCGCGGTAAAACTTCCGATGCGCCATTGCCAGCAGTTCCCGGTCGTCGGGTGTATCGCCATACGCATAAATTTCGGCAAATTGATCCAGATCAAAATGAGCACGTACCCGCCGCGCCTTTTCCGCGCCTACACACTGAAACCCAGCGTAATTGCCAGTAAACCGCCCACCCGAACGTTCCAAGGATAAACAAAACAACTGCAGACCATGTTTCTTACACCAGGGCTGCAAATACAAATCGAACGATCCGGAAACCACCGCTACCTGGTCACCTTGCGCCAAATGTGCGCTTAACTTTTCCCACATTTCCGGCCGGATCAATGCCGGAATATTCACTTCCGCAAAACGCTGTGCAACCGCTTCAACCACTGCACAGCGCGCATGATAGAAGCCTATCGTCGCAACTAACCGCCGTCCGGTAATGCCTGACAACCAACCGGCACGATAAGCAATGATTAGTGGCCAGGTAAAAGTTAGTGCCAAGCATAAACGCCAACGCGGCATCACCAAGCCGACGAAAATCCCATATGCGTCTTGAGTCGTAATCGTCCCGTCGAAATCAAAGAGCGCCAGATTTGGACGCTCTTTGGGTACACCGATGGTCATGTTTCTATTACAACCGCAATGGCATGACCACATGACGCACGCGCGAATTATCTTTACCGCGCACTAGGCCTGAACTTCCAGAGTCGCGCAGGCAAAGTAGAACCTCCGAGCCTTCCAAAGCGTTCACCGCATCCATTAGGTAATTAACGTTAAATCCAATCCCCAAGTTACTAACTACAGTTTCAGCCGCAATTTCTTCCACCGCTTCATCTTGTTCCGCATTGGTTGCAACAATTCGCACGACGCCGGGGTTCAACTCGATACGTACGCCGCGATATTTCTCATTGCTCAAAATAGCCGCGCGCTGTAACGCAGATTTCAACTCGTCCTTGCTCATCAGCGCCGTTTTATCTGCACCAATCGGGATAACCGCATCGTAATCCGGGAAACGTCCATCAATCAGCTTGGTCGTCATCACCGCATTGCCAACTCTTGCGCGCAGATGGTTTCGAGAAAATTCTAGCTCAACTTGATCCTCACCACCACCGATCAATTTGGCAAGCTCTAAGATGCCTTTGCGCGGCACTATGACTTGCCGGTCGACCGAAGTACCTGGCTCAACGCTAGAGTCGCACAGCGCCAAGCGGTGGCCGTCCGTGGCGACTGCGCGAAGATTATTACCGCGCAGTTCCAGCAACAGGCCATTCAGATAATACCGAACGTCTTGAACGGCCATAGCAAAGCCGGTGCGATCAATCAACTCTTTAAGTGCGGCACCTGCCACGCTAGTGCGATATTGAACCTCGCCAGTGTCAACCGGCGGGAACTCGGTAGCAGGCAAAGTCGCTAAGGTGTACCGACTACGCCCAGCGCTAACGCTGACCTTATCCTTACTCAGCTTCATATCGATATTCGTGCCATCCGGAAGCGCGCGGATGATGTCGAAAAGCTTACGCCCAGGGACGGTAATTTCGCCCTCTTCAGCACCCTCCGCCGCCATTCGCCCCTGCATCTCGACCTCTAGATCAGTCGTCGTAAGCAATACCTCAGCGCCTTTTACTTGAATCAAGATATTCGCTAACACCGGCATGGTTTGGCGCTTTTCAACAACACCGATCACTTGCTGGAGTGGTTTAAGTAGAACTTCTCTAGGTACGGCAAAGCGCATAGCAACTCTTCTTT
>JBBQBR010000008.1:0-15370 GCA_038317875.1 Lysobacterales bacterium | reverse complement strand
TTTGGGGTCCGGCGCTTGACCACCCATATCTTTTGACGATATATCAAGATCAAGGGGCGTTTGCAGCAAAAACGCGATGTCGCGCGGGTCGGCAAACAGCACCTGCGTGCGCTCAATTAGTTGCCGCATCGTTGTCCGCGCATTGCCCTGCCAGCGCTCCCACAGTGCCCGGCGATAGTTGCAATCGAAAGAGATCTGGATCTGGCGATCACGTGCCTGTTTCGTGGCGTGCAAGCAAAGCTGCGCCGCAGATTCGCTGACAGCGGGCGATATTCCTGAAAGGTGCAGACTAGCCACGCCGTCAAGCGTATCTGCCCAGTTCCAATCCGCTACCTTGGCCTGCGCGAACACGGAATCGGCGCGATCATAATAAACCTCGCTCGGGCGCAGCATCGCACCTGGGTTCAAAAAGTACAGCCCGATGCGCCCCGATACGCGGCGAATATGGGCGCAACCAATATCACGCCGACGCAGCTCTGCCAAAGCAAATTCGCCCATAGGCCCGTCCGGCAGCGCACTCAGCATTTCTACCTTATGCCCGAATGCGGATAACGCCGCCGCAGTGTTGGCCTCAGCGCCGCCGAGATAAACCTTGAGTTCCCCGGACTGCAACAGCAATTCGCGATCAGGCGGGCCCAGCCGTAGTAGCAGCTCGCCTAGACACAAAAACGAGGTATTTGGCATCATTGTTTGACCACTTTGCCCATGCGCTGCGCCAACTGCCAGTCATACAGCGATGGAATCGCGTCTGGCCGTTGATTGATCGCTTCCAAATACGGCGCTGGCCGATAGTCGACGGTAAAGGTGCGATTACCATGCACACCGAAAATGCGCGCATCTGGGCCTTCGTCAAGGCCAGTCAGGCGCACGGTTTGGTCGGCTGAAGCGCCCGATTGCACCACCACCTCGACGTTCCAATGCGCGTTATAACGGCCATGCCCCGGTTGCCAATAACTTGCGCCACTGCCGTCCCACAGCGCATACGCTGGCCCTTTGTAGTCGGCGGTCGGATCCGCTTTGGCATGCACCATAAACCGCACTTCGTCGATCAAATTTTGCATGTTCACACCCGCGTGTTGATCGATCACGCCAGTTTGCCAAACCGTCGCGCGCTGGAACACCGAGCGCGTGCAAAAGGTATTAAAACTCAATGCGTGCACGACTGGGTTTTGGATATCCAAACCGCTGACTAAAACGCTGTGTACATTGCCCAAATGCACCGCGTAGTGCGCGCGGCGCGTGCCGTCAGTCACGATGTTTTTGATCGTGGTGCTGGCGCTGTTGTAAGTTAAAATTCCGCTATCGGCATCGTGGATCGCAATCGAATCCACCCAGCCGTTATAAACATCGCTCAGATGAATACCGTTCCAGCCCTCCTCCAGATGGTGACCGAAACTAACGCCGATTGGAAAGCGAATCGCGAAATCACGCAACACAACATTTTCCAAGCCCTGCCACGGCGCTATTTCCGCTGGAAGATCGGCAGCGGCATCCAGCATCAGCGGGTCGGCGATTCGTATGCGCTTACCGTCCACCTTTTCCACTCGGGTGATTTGACTGACCAAACCGCGCCAAGGCGCCTCCCACAGGCGCAGACCAATGGGCGAAACCAGTTCCTCGGTTTTGTCACCGTAGAGTTCGCGCAGCAAACGACTGTCTTTGCCGCGCTCAGAAAACCATTGAATACGCACCAAGTCGCCGACTTTGAACTGACCTGCGCGCGTCAGCACCATTGATTTTTCAAACGCATGGCCTGCCTGCAATCGCACTGCTGCACCAGAGTTCGGCTCTTGCTTTTCTTCGTAAGCAAACGATCGCGATGGATCATGGCGAACCCATAGAAAGCCACCGCTCCAGCTGTATGGCGAAAAAGCCAAATCGATGTTGTTTTGCGGCTCAATCTGGCGCTTGTCTTGTTTGAGCAAATAGCGCTTGAGTTCGTCCAACTGCGTACTGCGATCCACCATGCGCAGCGGCCTAGGGAAGTACAGCTCAGTCCCGCCTGCCCCCATTCCTGCGCCTTCGATAGTGATATTGCTGCGAGTAATGCTCAGAACCTCGCTCACAACAAAGCGCCCTGGGCCGAAGCGCAAACGCACAGACCCATTTGCCGCGTGCGCGGCAACTAAGGCGCGAATGATCGCCCGCGAATCGTCAAGTTCATCGTTGGCGATGGCGCCAAAATCCTCAACGGCGAGTGTTGATGCGGCTGAGCGATCAGGTTCACCCACGCCAAACCCATAGCCAGCGTAGGAAAAATCAGGCAGCACGATTGGGCTGTCGCTACGCAACAATGCGGGCAGCTCTGGGCTTTGCTGGCTCATGCCATCCGCGCAAATGGCAGCGCTAGCTGTAATAACGGCGAAACTGAGCAGTGCTTTTAGAACCGGGTGTTTAGTAAGTCTTTGCTTAGCGCGATACATGGGCTTATTCCATTACGGAGGAAGGGGCGCGACCTAAATAGTTCCACAAATTGCCACTAGAACCGCTTTACTTAGAACCGCTGGAAAGTGTGGGATAACTTATGGAAATACGTGCAATTGCTATTAGTGTACCGGTGTCATTGAAATTACGCTAGTTTTTGCGGCGATGTCATGTTGCGACGCAACATCCGAAGGCCCTGTAATTTTAGCAGCCAATCCATGATCCACAAACGATTACACAGCATGCAAGCAATATAAACTTGCGCTAAAACAAGCAAAGGCGAGCGACAAAGACGCCCGATTTAAGATAGTCTTGTATTTGACACCGGTTTCCACTATAAATTAGCCATGCGATCAAACAGCCAAATCCCTACGCCGAACCCGCCCGCACCGGCGCACGCATCCGCGGCTTTTCCTCGTGGCGTTGCTGAAATACTCGTCAACGCGCGGCAAAAGGGTATCGCGTTGGCAGGTTTCCCCGGCACGCTACCGCGTACGTTGGCGGACGCTTACGTGTGTCAAGATCAAGCGATAGCGCTATGGTCAGACCAAATTTGCGGTTGGAAAGTTGGCTTTGTACAACCCGCTGCACGCGACGAAAGCGGCGACGAGCGCGTGCTGGGGCCGATTTTCAAAGGCACACTTGTCGAGCACTTCGATTACTCCACCGACAGTGCAATTGAATTTGCCGTTATTCCCGGTGGCTTTGCCGCAATTGAGGCGGAATACGTGTTTAAACTCGGTGTGGATTTAACATCAAGCAACACCGTGTTAGCGCAAGCCGATACGCTCGATTGGGTTGAGTCCCTGCATGTGGGGGTCGAGTTTGCGGGCAGCCCAATGCCCGACATTAACCGCGTGGGGCTGCTATCGGTCGCCAGCGACTTCGGCAATAACTCAGGCTTGGTAGTTGGCCCAGAAATTTCCGATTGGCGCCATCAGCATTGGCATGATATGCAAGCGCAGTGCTGGATCAACGGTAATTTAGTCGGCAAAGGCGGGGCCGCGAGCGTGCCGGGTTCGCCGCTAGGCGCGCTGCGCTTTGCGGTGCAACGCTTACTCAAACGCGGTTTAAGCTTGCCGAAAGGCACTTGGATCGCGACCGGCGCCAGCACCGGCATCCATGAAGTCGTGCCGGGCGATCAAGGTGAAATTCGTTTTGAACATGGCAATGCCAGCGATGCCAAGCTTTTTTCATGTCGAATTACGGCGCGAACGCCGGAAAGTGTGGAGCCGTGAGCAGCGACGAGATTATGTTGAGTCGACTAACTCGACGCCAATGTTTGATCGGCGCTTCGGGCTTAGCACTCGGCGCATGCGCACCTAAATCGACAGCGCCGGGCTTGCTGCGCTCGAGTGATGTACATCCGGCCGACTACCCAACCGTGAAAGCGGTCAACTGGCTTGGCGAGCAGCTTAGCACCGCAACGCAAGGCCGGTTGCGCATCAAGACCTATCATTCCGGGCAGCTCGGGCGCGAATCGGAAGCACTGGATCTGGTGCGCTTAGGGGCACTCGATATCACCCGCGTTTTCGTGGGTGGGCTTACCAATATTTTCGACGAAACCACGATTTTGTGCCTGCCATTCTACATGCGCTCAAAAGCGCACCTGCGCGCGGTTCTGGACGGCCCCATCGGCGCGTCAATACTAGACCGGTTTACCGCAATGGACTTAGTTGGGCTGGCCTTTTACGATAGCGGTGCGCGCAATCTTTATACCGGGCACAAAGCCGTGCGAACCCCAAAAGATTTAGTTGTGCAAAAAATTCGCGCGCCCAATTCCGATCTTTTTATCGAATTTTTGCGCGCACTGGGTGCCAACCCGACGCCGCTTGCTTTCAGCGCCGTCTATTCCGCACTGGAAACGCGGCTGATTGACGGTGCCGAGAATAATTTGCGCAGCTATCACTCCAGCCGCCATTTTGAAGCCGCAAAATATTTTTCCCTGACTGAGCATAGCTTTGCGCCCGACGTGCTGGTGATGTCGCGCAAACTTTGGCTGCGCTTAGGCAAGGACGAGCAAACACTGATTCAATCGTTGGCACGCCAGTCGGTTACGGTCATGCGCACGCTGTGGGACGAAGGCGAAGCCATGGCCGCGCAAGCCCTGATTGCGCGCGGCGTCAATCAGATCCCTGTTGATCGCAGTGCATTTGCAGCGGCGGTCGAACCCATGCTGGATCGCTATCTAAACCAGCCAAATTTGCGTACTTTGGCCGATCAAATCAACGGGCTTGCGCAATGATGAGTCAGACAGATTTCGCGCCCAAAGCGCATCAGGCCGATGCGCCGATGCAGTCGCTCAGTGCAATTGACCGCTTGGCGCAGCTGTGCCTAAAACTGGCGGCGGCCGCACTATTATTGATCGCGTGCGTGCAGGGCTATCAGGTGCTGGCGCGCTATTTGCTCAATCAGTCCAGCACATGGACGGATCCACTCTCGTCGCTACTGCTCGCGACGGTTATGAGCTTTTCCGCCGCTTACGGCGTGCACCATCAGCAGCATTTTCGCTTCACATTATTGATTGATCGTGCGGGTAAAAGCCTGGCATCACGTCTACATGCTGTGGGTCATTTGCTAATGGCGGTGGTGGGCTTAAGTATCGCGGTCAAATCTGGCGTGTTGCTGGCGGATGGCTGGTTTATTGTGCAAGCCGGTATTGCACTGCCGCAAAGCGCGGCTTTTTTACCGGTCATGCTTGGTTTTGCGTGCATGGCGGTGTTTGCATCTAGGCATTTTTATCGGTGTCTGCGCCCCCATAAACCGGCGGTAATCTCGTGACCATCGCGCTACTTTTTATTAGTTTTTTCGTGCTGTTGCTGATCGGCGTGCCGGTTGCATTTGCTTTGGCAATTGCCAGCATTTTGACGCTGCTAACGCTCGATTTGCCAATTTTAGTATTTGCCCAGCAGCTAACGGCCGGTGCCAGCAACGGCGCGTTGTTGGCAATACCGTTATTCATTTTTGCCGGTGAGCTGATGCTGCGCGGCGCGCTGTCGGACCGCTTGATCGCGCTTGCCTCGGCTCTCGTTGGGCATGTGCGCGGCGGGTTGGCACAAGTAAGCGTACTGTCATCGTTGTTCTTTGGCGGCGTTTCTGGCTCGGCCATTGCCGACGTTTCAGCGGTTGGCGGCGCGATGATTCCACAAATGGTGCAGCGCGGCTTTGATCGCGATTTTGCAGTGAACGTGTGCGTTACCGCCGCCCTGGTCGCGCTCCTGGTGCCGCCTTCGCACAATCTGATTCTTTATTCGGCGGCCGCTGGCGGTTCAATTTCGATTGCCGACTTATTCGCAGCCGGGCTGCTACCTGCCCTTTTGATGACGCTGGTGCTGATGTTTACCGGCTGGCTAATTGCACGCAAGCGCAACTACCAGGTTGAAGTCTTTCCCGGTTGGCATCTCGTACTGGTGCGATTACTGGCTGCTTCGCCCGGGTTATTGCTGATTGCGATCATTTTTATCGGCATAAAAGCGGGTATTTTCACCGCGATAGAAAGTGCGGCCGTCGCTGTTTTTTATGCACTGGGTTTAACCGCGCTGGTTTACCGGTCCTTAGATCGCAGCGCGTTTAACGAGGCGCTTTTTGGTGCTGCGCGCGTTACTGGCTCGATTTTGTTCGTGATCGCAGCGGCCAGTGTCTTTGGCTGGTTGCTCGCCTATCTTGAAATTCCGGCGCTGGCGGTAAACGCGCTGCAGGCGGTTGCCGATAAACCCTGGAGCGTGATGATCTTGATCGTGGCATTGCTGCTTGTACTGGGCACGTTTATGGACTTGGCACCGATGATTCTGATTTGCACACCGATTTTTCTTCCGGTTGCACGCGCTTACGGCATCGACCCGGTGCATTTCGGCGTCGTGCTGATTTTGGCCGGTGGCATTGGGCTGGTTACTCCGCCGGTAGGCTCGGTGTTATTTGTCGGTGCTGCAATTGGCAAAATTGAAGTCAGCGAAACCCTTAAAACAATTTGGCCGTTCTGGCTGGCGGCACTCGCCGTGTTGCTGGTGGTGGTGTTTTTTCCGGCTTTGAGCTTGGCCCTACCCGCGCTGATGCGTTAAACGCCCTGCTGTTTTCTGATGTTTCGACAGAAAATCTTAAATTACTGAAATTTGCAATCCTCAAAATAGGTCACCAGCATGTTTAAAAAAACCTTCCACGCCACCCATCCGGACATGATGGCCGATGCCAGCAACACGCAGCTGCGCGAGCGCTATCTCATCGATTCGCTGTTTACTCCAGATCAAATAGCGCTGAATTATTCGCACAACGAACGCATGGTCATTGGTGGCGCATTTCCGGTCAATACGGCTTTGACCCTGCCCGCACAGACCGAACCTGCCAGTGCCGCCGGTGCGCCGTTTTTGCAGCGCCGCGAAATGGGCGTGGTGAATGTCGGCGGCCTGGGCGAGGTGTTGGTGGACGGCACTCGCTACCCATTAGGTTGCAAAGATGCGCTTTACGTGCCGATGGGCACCGCTGAGCTGGTGTTTTCTTCCCCCGATGCCGCAAACCCCGCACGCTTTTATTTGGTTTCGACGCCCGCACACCAGCGCCTTGAAACGGTGCATATCTCGATTGACAAAGCCGTTGCGCTGGAACGCGGCGCGCAGGCAACATCCAATGAGCGCACGATTTACCAATATATTGTGCCGGCCACGTGTAAATCATGCCAGCTGCTGCTCGGTTTAACGATGCTTAAAGAAGGCAATGTTTGGAACACGATGCCGCCGCATTTGCACGACCGCCGCTCCGAGGTGTATTTCTATTTTGGCTTGAGCCCTGATCAGCGCCTGTTCCATTTTATGGGCGAACCGAACGGCATACGCCATTTGGTGATCCAAAACGAAGAAGCGGTGATCTCCCCACCTTGGTCAATCCACATGGGTTCTGGCACTTCAAGCTATGGGTTTATTTGGGCGATGGGTGGCGAAAATCTTGACTATACCGACATGCACACGCTCGATCTGTGCCAGCTGCAATGAGCGCATCAGCAATGACGGCATCAGCCGCGTTCGATCTTTCCGGCCAAAGCGCATTAGTCACGGGTCCCAACACCGGAATTGGCCAAGCCATTGCCGTGGCGCTTGCTGGCGCTGGCGCAGACGTCGTTGCGTTGGTTCGCTCTGATGCGTCTGAAACGGTTGATTTGATAACCGCGCTCGGCCGACGTTGTACTGTATTAAACGCATCCATTGAAAGTGTGGACTCAATTCGGGCGGCTATCGATTCCGCCTTTGAACAAGCGCCAAATTTGAGCATCTTGGTTAATAACGCGGGCACCATCCGCCGTAGCTTTGCGCTTGATTTTACGGAAAGCGATTGGGACGACGTGATGGGTTTGAACCTCAAAAGTGCGTTCTTCCTGGCGCAGGCATTCGCACGCAACTGGCTTGCAGGTGAACACGCTGGCGCGTCGCGGCCCCAGGCCAAACTTATAAACGTGGTTTCGATGCTGAGCTTTCAGGGCGGGCTGCGCACTGCCAGCTATACGGCGAGCAAGACCGGCCTGCTGGGCGTCACGCGCCTGCTTGCAAACGAATGGGCTGCGCGCGGCATCAATGTCAACGCGCTGGCACCTGGCTATATAGAAACCAATAACACCACCGCGCTACGCGCCGATGCGCAGCGCAATAAAGATATTCTGGCGCGCATTCCGGCCGGCCGCTGGGGCCATCCCGGGGATCTGGCGGGTGCAGCAGTGTTCTTGGCAAGCCCGGCTTCCAACTACGTCCACGGTGCGGTTTTGCCCGTCGACGGCGGTTGGCTTGCGCGCTAGCGCTTCAGCATTTGCACACCTTAGCAACTGATACGCTTTTCCGAGTAGGCCCGCGATAGCGGGCACATTTAGAAAAACTTGACTGAATCGGCCAATACCATATTTGACACCGATATCATCATTTGCCAACCCGACCGTAAACGTTTGATGTCGACAGTATTCGCCATTTACCCAAATCCAGCAAAGAAATTTCGCAAATTTTATATTGACTAAACACTCTAAAATACAGATGATACCGGTATCATTTTTGCACCGGCGCTTTGTTCGTCTCGCACGTCAAGCCATCTACCCCGTAAGACTCAGGAGAAATTCCATGCTAACGCACCGCGTTCAAGTCAAGTCCAACCTACTCTGCTCAGCCATTTTAATGGCGCTTTGGGCACCGTCTGCGATGGCGCAGGAAGCAAACGACAACGCGGCAGACGAACTCAAGCGCGAGCAAAGCGCCACTAAAGCCACCCCAAATAACGGGCAAGTCGGCGCGAATGAGCTGGATGCGATCGTAGTAACCGGCATTCGCCGATCACTCGAACAAGCGGTAGACATCAAGCGCGATGCCACGCAAATTATGGACGTGATTACCGCTGAAGACGTTGGCAAACTTCCCGATAACAATGTTGCTGAGGCGCTGCAACGAGTAACCGGCGTGCAAATCACCCGTGTATTTGGCGAAGGCCAAGCGGTTAATATTCGCGGCTTACAGCAGGTGCGCGTGGAAGTAGACGGCCGCACGCTACTTGCTTGGTCAGCGCGCGTATCGCCACCCGAAAACGATAACCTCGGCCGTTCGTCCGGCTTAGATTCTGTTCCAGCAAGTGCGTTTGGCCGCTTAGAAGTGTTCAAATCGCCACTGGCGAGCCAAGTCGAGGGTGGCCTGGGCGGCACCGTGAATTTGGTCACCGCCAAACCCTTGGATCGCCCCGACAATATCTTCTCGCTACGTGGGCAATATACCTATTCCGACGAATCGAAAGAGTATGAGCCCACCGTCGGTGCCACGATGTCACGAAAGTTTTTGGATGACCGCATCGGCGTACTGCTTTCCGGCGAATATCTAGAACGCACCTCGAAAGTGCAGCTGTTTGAGCGCAATAACTGGTTTAGTGCGCGAAACGGCGCGCCCGCTGGCAGCGCGGAAATTTTGGTGCCCCGTCTGTTGCAGTATGAAAACACCGACATTGATCGCACGCGCGCAGGCGTTAACGGTACTTTCCAATTTCAAGTTACCGATGAATTTAGCTTGGTCGCCGATGCAATTTACTCCAAGATTGACTCCGCGCGCACCAATGAGTTCATCGCATTCAATCTGCCAACCTCGGCCACCGCCGCGATCATACGCAACCCGTTTATCGAGAACGGTTTCGCGCTGGCAGGAACGGCCACCGGCCGCGTCCGCACGGGCAATCAATTTCGCGAAGACCCAACCGCAAATTGGCTTTACGGCCTGTCCGGTGAATACAAAAACGATCATGGTTTGACCATTAAAGGCGACGCGAGCTTGTCGAAAGGCACGCTGCGCCAGAAAATTGAGGTATTTACGCTCGATTCGCCCAATAACATCGTTGCAAACTATGATTTCCGTAACGGCACTTTGCCAAGTTTAACCCTCAGCACGCTCGCGGGCGCTCCGTGGGATCCGGCACTGTATTCAAACTATGCGCCAGAAGCTTCAGGCTTGACGCCCATTCGCGCGGGTTACGTCCCCGGCAATATGGAAGAAAAAGCTGCGCGTCTGGACGTGACCTATGATTTTTCCACCGATGTTGCGATGCACGCTGGCATACGCCGCTCTGATCTTTCCGCAGATTTTCAATCTTTTCGGAGTCGCTCGGGTGCCACGTCTGCTGATTTGCTGCCATTTCTCGATTTTGGCGACCCAAATTTTTTATCCGGCATTCCGGGTAACTTCCCACGCGGTTTTGTAACTGCGCGCCCGGGTCAGGACTATATTCTCCAGCGTGGCTTGGCGTTCGAGCCCAACCTCACGGGCGACGGTGCCGACGCGTTTCGACGCAATCAACAGCGAGATTTTTACCTCGATGAAGGTGTGTTTGCGGGTTATCTGATGATCGATGCTTACACCGACTTCGCCGGCATTCCGGCGCGGCTCAACGCGGGTGTGCGCGTGGCCAAAACCGATTTTTCAGTCGATACCTACACCACGCAAGGCACAACCGTTGGCGCACTGACGCGCGCTAGCAATAAATATACCGACGTATTGCCCAGTGCGACTGCGACTTTTGACGTCGCACAAGACTTTCTTGTCCGAGTCGCGGCATCGAAAACCCTGCAGCGTGCGGGTTTGCAAGACTTGGCGCCGTCAACCTTCGTTGACCCAACAAATCGCACTTCAACCAGCGGCAATGCAAGTTTGAAGCCGCCGACTTCGCTCAATGCCGATATCTCTTTTGAATGGTATTTCAACCGCAGCTCCCTGCTTTCCGGTGCCCTCTTTTATAAGGATGTTTCCAACTTTATCGCCACCAATTCCACGCAGGCGATCATTCCCGGTTTTGAAAGCCTAGGCGAAGTGCGCATCACGCGCCCAGGCAATATCGCTTCCGCTGAAGTGAAAGGCATTGAACTCGGGATTCAGCACTTTTTTGATCGATTACCGGAACCCTTCGACGGCTTTGGCGTGCTCGCCAACTATACCTATGTCGATGCCAAAGACAGCAACGGCAATCCATTAGTCGCGACATCCAAATCCAGCTACAACATCACCGCACTGTATGAAAAGGGGCCTTGGAAAGGCCGAATTGCATATAACTGGCGCGACGATGCGGTATTTGAATTCACCCAAGGGCGGCCAGATTTTATCAAGGCGCGTTCACAGCTCGATGCACAAATTGGCTATCAACTTACCGACAATTTAACGTTGAGCCTGCAAGGGCAAAATCTATTGCCAAAACAATCAGCAACGATTGAGTTTGCTAACTTTAACCAGGACGCTTTAAATAGCTACGCGCTATCGGAGCGACGTATTTCGCTCGGGCTTAGTTTGAAACTTTAGCAGCCAAGCGAGTTGAATCTGAGCCGCGCGGTGGCTCAGATGCCACTAGCTGTAATCCAACTGCGTGCCCGATTCAAACTGCCGTAATTCGCCGCTGACCGGGTCTACAAATGTCAAGCCTTTCGCCAGTAGCTTCAGCGGACGAGCAAAATCTAGCTCATCCGCTTGTGGCAACAACTCCGGATAGATCGGGTCATTTTGAATCGGAATCCCTAATGCGCTCATTTGCACGCGCAGCTGGTGGCGTTTGCCGGTGCGTGGCTTGAGTTGGTAGCGCGCCCAATTTTTATCTTGGTCGAGTAAATCGATGGCAGTTTCGCTATTCGCAACGCCGTCCACTTCCTGCATTTGCATGAAGTGTGCGGCATCGACGATGCGCGTACATCGCAGCATCGGGAACGCTAGTGCAGCGCGAAACGGCGCAATTGCCTGATAGGTTTTTGCGATTAAATGATCGCGAAACAGCTTTTGGTAAGCGCCGCGTAGTTCGGGCTTTTTGATTAAAAGAACGAGCCCCGCCGTACCTTGATCAATGCGGTGCGCAGGCGTCAATTCCGGCAAATTCAAGCGCTTTTGTAAGCGTGCAAGCAGCGTGTGCGTCAAATAGCGCCCGGCAGGCTGCACCGGCAAAAAATGCGGCTTATCGGCGACAACGATACGGTCGTCTTCAAAGATAATTTGCTCGTGAAAAGGAATCACAAGCTCGTCTTCAACGACGCGAAAATAGCTTAGCTTTTGCCCCGCCAGCAACGCAAATAGCATGTAACCCGCAACCGCCCTACCCGCCGAATCGCGTATCAAACCTGACTCGAACCGTTGCGCCCAACTGGCAGGCGAAACGAACGGAAAGCGATGTACAAAAAAATCTAGCACGCTCGTACCCGGAAAAGCCTCAACGCTCGCGCTGACATTGGGCAGCACCACCCAGCTAGGTGTTTCACCCACCGCCACTGATGGCTCAAGCGATTTCATTCGCCCGCATCTTTAGCGTCAGGTGCCTCCGCCAATCGCTTTGCCCGCGCTAGCCGCCACGCATCTTCCGGCGCGCTGTAAACCGCTTCCGGCGCAAAGGCCTGCTCGCACAGGTTTTTGTCCAACGCCATGCGGTTATCAAATACAAAGCAAGCGCCGTCCCAAGCCGATGCTGCGCCGGCTTTTACGCGCAAATAATTCAAAATGCCGCCGTCCAGCTGATAGGCGGAAATTTCATGCGTTGCAAGCCACGCACTCGTTTTTTCGCAGCGTATCCCGCCCGTGCAATACATCGCAATTTTCTTACCTTGCGCGTGCCAAAGCGGCAAATTGGCCGTCATAAAATCGGCAAAATCCTGATAGCGCGACACGCCCGGGTCAATCGCACCGGTAAAGCGCCCAAGCTGAAATTCAAAGTGGTTGCGGTTATCAATCAACACCACATCATCGCGCGCAATCAGCGCATCCCAATCCTGCGGACTGACATCGATACCGCCGGAGTTTTCGGCATTCGGGTCAACATCGTCGACGCCAATATGCACGATCTCCGCCTTCAGATGCACTTTAAGACGCTGAAACGGCCGGGTTAAGCATTTTGTGCGCTGAAACCGCATCCCGGAAAATAGCGACGCCAGGTGCGGATCGCTCATCAACGCCTGCTCAAAAGCGTCCAGCTGCTCCGCACTTCCAGCGAGCGTGCCATTGATGCCCTCCGACGCAATTAAAACTGCGCCATTTAGCGCGGCGGCAAGCTCACGCACAATGGTCACGACGTGATTTGCATCGGGAATGCGGACGAAGCGATAGAAAGCGATGTGATAGATGTCCATGCCGCGATCTTAACCTTGCAAAGAACCGTTCGCACTGGTTCTGAGCCCGTCGAAGAATCGAAGTGCAGAGCCACACATATACTGACGCAGCCGCAGCACTTTTGTGCATCACCCAGCGTGCGGCTACATGCTTCGACGGGCTCAGCACGGGTTTCATTCTACGCCGCGCCAGGATTAATCCGTGCGCTCTAATTGCTCGACTTGGCTCGGAGTAGTGCGAACGCTTCTTTTGGTTTGGTTCGAAAACAACTCATAATTTAAACACCACCTTGAATCGCACCCCGATGCGATCGCTCGCATTTTCAAACACCCATGACGTGCGCCACATGATTCGAACTTAACTCTGAATTAGAGTCCGGCCGCAAGTCACAATTTCCGCCCACCCCGTCCCATTCTCAAATTGGATCCACCATGCGCATGCTCGCTGCTGCAATTGCACTCACCTTGTCTGGACTCAGCCACGCAATCACCGCTGAGGAACTTATTAATAAAAACATTGAAAGCCACGGCGGCTTGGCCGCACTGAAAGCGATTGAAAACACCACCGCGACTGGCAAAATGACCTTCGGCGGCGGCGATTTTTCGCTTGATTTGGCGCTTAAAGTCGTGCAATCACGCCCCGCCAATTCGCGCATGGAGGCGACTTTTCAAGGCATGACCATGGTCAATGCCTTTGACGGCAAAGAATCCTGGACGATATCGCCGTTTCAAGGCCGCCTTGACCCACAGCGCAACAGTAGCGACGAAGCCAAAATGGCGAAAATCAACGCCGACTTAGATGGTCAATTGGTCGACTACAAAACGAAGGGTTATCAGGTTGAATATTTAGGCATGGAAGATGTCGATGGCACCAACGCGCACAAGCTGCGCGTCAAGCTCAATGCCACCGACAGCCGCACCTTTTTTCTAGACCCAGATTTCTTTTTAGAAATTCGCACGGAAGATCGATTCCAAATGCGCGGTGCGGAAATGGTGGTCAAAACAGATATTGGCGACTATGAAAAAGTAAACGGCTGGTACATGCCGTTTTACAGCGAAACGCAGGGGCAAAAGATCAGCATCGACACGATCGTCGCGAACGGCAAGGTGGATCCAACCCAGTTCGCCTTCCCCACCGCGCCTAAAAAGTAAGGAACGCACGCCATGAAAATTTCAATCAACACCAAAAAAACAGCGCTCTTTATTGCATTGGCTTGCGCGTTCACCGCAAATGCCGCAAACACGCCAGTGCGCTATGACTCCACAACCTTGTCTGGACTCGGTGCACGCAATATTGGCTCTGCGGCAATGAGTGGCCGCGTCAGCGCCCTTGCCGCCTATGAAGAGAACGGCAAAACGATCCTCTACGTCGGTGCAGCCTCGGGCGGCGTCTGGAAAAGTCGTGATGGCGGCACGACGTTTGAGCCCATTTTTGACAAAGAGTCATCCCAATCTATCGGTGCTATCACCGTTGATCCAAACGACAAAAACACCATTTGGGTAGGCACGGGTGAAACCTGGGTGCGCAACTCAGTTAGTGTGGGCGACGGCATCTATAAATCCACAGACGGCGGCCAGAGCTGGAAAAACATGGGGCTGAAAAACTCTGAGCGCATTAACAAAATCGTGGTTAACCCCAAAAACAGCAAAATTGTTTACGCCTGTGTACCAGGCAAACTTTGGAGTGACTCGAATGATCGCGGCTTATACGAGTCCAAAGACGGCGGCGAATCCTGGCAGCAAATCATCAAAGGCGGCAATGCTTCCACAGGCTGTTCTGCGCTAACGCTGGACCCAAACAATCCAGACATTATGTTTGCTGGGATGTGGGATTTCCGACGAGAAGGCTGGACGTTTCGCTCCGGCGGTGCTGGCCCTGAAGCGAAAAGTGCGAGCGCAATGCTAAAAAGCGTCGATGGCGGCAAGTCCTGGGCGCCGATGACCGCAGAAAATACGCCTGGGCTGCCGAAGGGGCCGTGGGGACGCATTGAAATAGAAGTCGCACCGTCCGACAGCAAAATTGTCTATGCCTTTGTTGAAGGCACATCAAGCGCATTATATCGCTCTGAAGATGGCGGTAAAAATTTCGAACGGCGCGATGATTCGCAGATGATGGTTTGGCGGCCGTTTTATTTCGCCAATCTGATCGTCGACCCCAAAAATTCGGATCGCTTGTTCAAAAACAACCTTAATTTGATTGCTTCTGAAGACGGCGGAAAGAGCTTTTCCGGCGCGGGCGGCGGCTGTCATGGCGACTGGCATGACGTGTGGATTAATCCTAACAATACCCAACACACGATCGGTGCAAACAACGGCGGACTGTGCGTCAGCTATGACGGCGGCAGCCGCTGGCACATGCTGATGAATTTGCCGATC